>JABMQR010000101.1 GCA_013202335.1 Bacteroidota bacterium | reverse complement strand
GAGAACTTGTGGGGCATGAGGAGTTTCTTATCCAGATGGTTGAAGCTTTAGGTATTATTATAGATAGACGTCTTAAAGAAAGACCTCGTAAAATGGAAAGTAAACCATAAAAAAAATAGGATGTATCTATTTATTAAGGAAAAATAGAAACACCACTTACGACGCATTTGCACTTTCAGTGGTTCATATAGATATTATAATAGAATTATAAGAATATGAAGTTTATATTTTAAAAGAAAAGAGGGGTAATATGATAGTCAACAGATATTCAGTAAATCAAAAATCCGTTAATTCATTATTGGTAGATATCAGGTCAAATGAAATTGCAATACCAGAAATTCAACGTCCTTTTGTTTGGAATGCAGTAAAAGTACGTGATCTTATTGATTCATTATACCAAGGGTATCCAATAGGTTATTTAATTGCTTGGCATAATCCTTCAGTAAGACTTAAAGATGGAACCCGATCAAAGGGGAAAAAAATACTTATTGATGGACAGCAACGAGTAACGGCACTAATGGCAGCTTTACTTGGAGAATATATAGTTGATAAAGATTATAGAAGGGTAAAGATAATTATTGCATTTCATCCGAAAGAACGTAAATTCGAAGTTACTAATCCTGCAATTCGTAAAGATAAATCTTGGATACCTGATATATCAAAAATTCTTTCTCCCGAAATAGAAGTTTTAGAATTCGTTAACAAATATTGTGAGAATAATGAGGGAAGTGATCAGAATGAGATTTTTAAGAGCATTGAACCGTTATTAGGTATTATTCATAACCAGATTGGATTAATTGAATTAAATTCTGATTTAGACATAGAAACAGTTACGGAAATTTTTATCCGTATCAATTCACAAGGTGCTATTCTTAGTCAAGCTGATTTTGCAATGTCAAAAATTGCAGCTAATGAAATTTATGGGGGTAATGAATTAAGAAAATGTATCGATTATTTTTGCCACTTGGCAGTTTTTCCCGAATTTTACCAACAGCTTGCAGATACAGACCAAGAATTTGCCAAGACAGAATATTTTCAAAAAATGACTTGGTTAAAAAACGAAAGTGATGATTTATATGACCCATCTTATACAGATATGTTAAGGGTTGCTTTTACCTCACAGTTTAAGAGGGGACGACTGGCAGATTTAGTTGCTTTATTGTCGGGAAGGAATTTTGTAACCCGGGATTATGAAGAGTCAATTGCAGAGGAATCTTTTAATAAACTTAAAGAAGGTCTCTTTAATTTTATGAATGAAACGAATTTTAAGAATTTTATTATGATTCTTCGTTCCGCCGGATTTATAGAATCCTCTATGATACGTTCGCAGAACACCATAAATTTTGCTTATATTCTTTACATCGTGCTAAGAGCTCAAAGAATAGCACCCGCCAAGATAGAATCATATATACGGAAATGGTTTGTGATGTCTATGCTTACAAGACGCTATTCAAGTTCACCAGAGTCATCCTTTGATTTTGATATAAAACGAATTAATGAAATAGGTATTGCTAAATACATAGAAGATGTAGAGGCTGCTGAATTATCAGATGCGTTTTGGAATGCAGGCTTACCTCAACAGATGAATACATCGGTTGCCAGTAGTCCGTATTTTAATGTCTATCTCGCTTCCCAAGTTTATAAAAATGATAAGGGATTTTTATCCCGGGACATAACCGTTCAAGACCTTCTTGCATTCAAAGGAGATGTTCATCATCTGTTCCCAAGGAATTATCTTAAGAAGCATGGCTTGACGCGGAATAAATATAATCAGATTGCAAATTATGTAATGATGCAGAGTGAAATTAATATCTCAATTGGCGATAAATCTCCTGCAGATTATTTCTCTAAATTATTGGTGTGTTGTCACAATGGAGATGAAAAAGCTGTTTATGGGGCAATTACAAATTTAAATCAAATTAAAGATAATTTTGCTATGCATTGTGTTCCCGAGGGAATGGAAAACAAAACCATTGAGCATTATGAAGAATTTCTACAGGAGCGCCGAAAACTAATGGCTAAGAAAATAAAGAAATATTATTGGGAACTTTAGAATTAAACATAATTGTTAATTATAAGGATTTAGTTCTAAGTACCGAGGTTTTAAAATGGAATTTTTTCTATTCTCAAAAATACCATTTGAAATTCCTGAGCCCATCGCTTTAATCGAATGCTACTG
>JABMQR010000100.1 GCA_013202335.1 Bacteroidota bacterium | reverse complement strand
GTGTGTGCCATTTAATCCTCCTAAAATAAAAACGCTGTCGCGCTTATTCGCGAGTTCGAGCTGCTGTTTGCCGTAATTTGCCAAAACGAGTTCGGAACATTATTTTGAGAAACGCTATAATCCCAACCATCCAGTGTTGTCAAAACAATATAAAGATGATAATCAAACTATTGAATATGTCAACATGAGCCATCAAATTTCTTCATCAGAAACGTGTCACCTTTGAAATCATCAAGTACAGGCATGATCAGAGGGGAGCGGCGTTTGCCGCACAAGCTGCCTGCTTTCCCCTGGAAAAGACCATTTAAATTCTTAAAACTTTATTCTCCTCTAATATTGACACCGCACAAGCCACTCTATACAATGATTTTTACTGATCTCACTTCGAACCCTCAGATCATGCTCAATTCTGATGAAAAAGGACTAAACTATTAAGGGAAATATCATAGAATTACAGCATTGGTTCTAATACAGATATCGTCATGATTACTGCCGAAGAAGAAGAGTATATATTGACCCATGCATATATACCGGAGCACCTGGTCGGATTGATGACGCGTGTATCTGGTGGAGAGCCGTTTCTTGTGGATGACTATTTTTATTGCCGCAAGGGTGATTGGATAATTATTGTAGGATACCCCCTGCAACATGATTTTATCATAAATGAATTTGAAACCGTATTTAATAATTTAAAAAAGAAATACCGCCCTAAATATGTATCTCTTGTTGCACCTGAGTTGCCACTTTCGGTTACTGACTCTTGTCGGGAGAGAGAAAGTGACTATTATTATACGTTGGATATTGAAAACATAACAATAAGCAGCCGTTTAAAGCGCCTAGTAAATAAGACCCTGAAAAGTTTAAAGATCGAGCATTCAAACCATTTTCGTAAAGATAACAGCGAACTTTCCTTAGAATTCATTGAAAGGGTTGATCCTCCTCCCCGTGTTAAAGAGCTTTTATTAAAAATGCCTGAATATGTCAGCCATGCAAGCAATTCCATTGTTTTAAATGCATGGGACTATAAAGATAATTTGACTGCCTTTTACATAGTAGATCTATGGGCTAAAAATTTCTCCACATATGTGATAGGATGCCATTCAAAAAAAAATTATGTTCCAGCGGCATCAGATCTTTTATTTTTTGAAATGATTAAAAAAAGTAAGGAGTGTGCAAAAAATTATATTCATCTTGGTCTTGGGGTAAATAAAGGGATACGGCAATTTAAGAAAAAATGGGGAGGAATTCCCTCACACAAATATGAAATGTGTGAACTTGTCATGAGGAAGCCTTCGATATTTGATGTCTTCAGGGGAATGCAGCTTTTGAATGGGCAATAATTAAGTGGAAGAAAATACGTATGTTTTTTGCTAAATCAAAAGAAAAAGCATTAAAAATGGTATGGGAAGTTAAGAAAAATGACAAAAAATCATATCTTATCGGTACTGCCCATTTTTTTCCCCATAGCTTCCACAACTCAATTTTCCGATATATAAACAACTCTGATATCGTATTGTTTGAAGGTCCCCTGGATAAAGACAACATGGCCAAAGTAATTAAAGCCGGTTATGAAAAGAAAAATTCCCGCCACCTTTTTGATGAGCTTGATAGTCAAACCATTACTAATATAACCCAAGCCCTTAATCCTTCCTGCCGGGATAAAAGTTCTTTTTTCATTTTTAACTTCGGTAAATTAGGTAAGGAAAACCCGGTATACGCAATGATAGAAGGAATGGAGCCGTGGTTGGCTTTTTTCACCATCTGGGCCAACTTTTTGCAAAGAAATGGGTGGAAATATTCAGTAGATCTTGAAGCTTATAATATTGCCGTGGAATTGGGTAAGAATATCCTTTCTCTCGAAACCATAGAGGAACAAATAAAAGTCCTGGAAAGCCTCTCATATGAAAAAATCCTCGATTTTCTAAAGCGGATTGGCAACTGGGATGCTTATGCAAAAGAGTATGTAAAATGTTATCTGGCAGGGGATTTGATCAAACTCAAGTCTAATGCCATCGGTTTTCCCAGCCGCCATTCTTCAGTAATAGACCGACGTGACAAGATATTATATGAGAGAATGCTGGCTTATCTAGAAAAGGGGGATACAGTCGCTTTTGTAGGTGCGCCTCATATTAGGGGAATAAGTGAAATGCTTCGCTCTGAGGGCTATCAAACCAGGGCCGAACATTCTTAATTTTTCTTGCTATCAATTTTAGGAGTCGTATATGGAATGTAAAAATGAGCAGAATCTTGATTCGTGTAACTGTAGTTATGAACCATGTTCGCGTAAAGGAACTTGTTGTGATTGCATAAGCTGAGAGCTTCCTGCTTATTACTTCCCGGGTGATGCGGAACGGACTTTTGATCGATCTTTTGAACATTTTGCACGATTGGTAACTGAAAACAGGGTCTAACTTATGACATTCAAGTTCTTGTTAATATATTTTATTTGACACTTTTGCCTTTTAACTACTCGGAAGTCCGAGGAACGGATTTTGCGACACTTCCTCTCCCTGTTGAAAAAAGAAAAAGTCCTTCTTCTCATAAGGGC
>JABMQR010000099.1 GCA_013202335.1 Bacteroidota bacterium | reverse complement strand
GTGCAAAACTAGGGGGTAGCAGTTTTTTCATCTTTTTTATTAGTTTCATCAAGTATCGATCCTTTTTTGCTAAGATTTATTGCAGGTATCATCTTTTTTGATATATTTTACAACACCTGTTGACTCTCCTGAATCTATCCTTATACTCCCCTATAGGAACTTCAGACTCCCCGAGAACCAGGTATCTATTTTTATGTAAAGACCTATAAAGTTTACGAAATATGCCATCCTGGTACTCCTGATTAAAGTAGATTAGAACATTTCGGCACAGCACGATGTCAAAATCACCAAAAACACTCTCTGGCGGAACAAAACTATTTTTATCGAGTAAATCATATTTTGAAAAGCTGACCATTTTTTTTATATTATCTGAGATAGTGTACTGGTTTTTTTCGCAAGTAAAATACTCGTTTACTAATCCAAGTTTGACGTTTTTCAGTAATTCTTCCCTATACTGACCAGTTTCAGCATGCGAAAGTGCTTCTTCATCAATATCCGTACCAATTATATCAATTGATACTTCAGAATTAATGGTGTTTTTCAGGAACTCTCTGAGCATTATTGCTAAGGTATACGGCTCTTCGCCTGTCGAACACCCGGCTGACCATATTCTTACATTAGGATCATTCTGCTGAAGTTTTAATTGCATAGTGGTGAATATGAGACTTTGAAGATATTCAAAAACAAGTGGATCGCGAAAAAACTCACTTACATTGATGGTAAGAACGTGAAGAAGCTCATCTAATTCCTGATGATTTGCCGATAAATAGATATAGTACTCATCATAGGAGCTGGTGTTAGCTGCATGGACTCTTATGTCAATTCTTCTCTGTAGCATAGATATATGATTCCCGCGAAAATCATAGTTTCTTTGTTCGTATACATATTGTAAAATCTTCTCAATTTTTTGCTTCATCTCTCTCTCATCAGAATTTAATATGCAAAGAAGAAACCCTCATACTGTAATGAATTAACAAAAAACTATTCAACAAAAGGGTTCAGAGGAAATACTTAATAAATTTTACCATAGATCATGAGCTAATCACAGAAAATACTGATTTCCTTCTCATAATCCTTTTCAAGCTCAAAGCAGGACAGGCTCTTGGCGGCTAACTCAGCCGGTCCAAGAGTTCCAATCTCTCCATAAATCATATCCCTGAAGGTATGGTTGATTGTATTATTCTTTGTCATATGTGAACGCAAAAGGGTTTTCATTGCCTCAAGGTCAGGCTCACTATCCAGCAAGATCTCCTGAGTATAGGTATGTCGGGCATCGCCTCCGGCAAAGAAGGAGGCCATCACTGAGCTTTTTCCCATGTGAGAAAACCGCTTCATTTCCTATAGCCACACCATGGATGTTAACACCATTTTCCGCCCCCCAAATCAATGCAGGCCGGGTAATTAATGCCGGATAGGGATGAGTATATTCCTGAGCAGCTTTTTGAAGCTCTTTGAATGATCCTTCCTCATATCTGCTGACATGTTCATTAATGGCTTCACGGGTAATGCCTGTATGTTTTATTGATGCAAACTGAAATAGTTGAATTTCACCTGGGTCACGGTCAGAATTCTTCCCGAACAGCGATCGATTTTCTCCCTGAATAACCATCGTATCACACATACGGCATCTCCTTTTTCTACCCTATTATAGCATAAATTCATTTGAGTATGGAAATGTTATCAAGTCGTGATATGCAGTGGGAGATTAATGCAAAAAACAAAAATCCAAATCTATACATTCAGAGAGTGGCGTTGGAAGAAAGAACAAAACTATCGAGCGGCGGCGTTACCTACTCGAAGTCCATGCCCTCTCTACTCTTAGGTCTTTTTTCATGGAAGAACTCACCCCGTTCTTTCTTATCCGGAGTCTTTGGATTGACACAGAGAAATATCAATAAAATTCCTATCCCGGCAAGAATTGTGATCCCGCCAAGGATATATATAAGAATTGTTTCAATGCTCAATGTTGAACCCCTACACTATTTTTTATTCAATTGAATCGAAAACTTCAAAAGCAAATTTGTAGAAAACAGGAACAAAACAAGGAAAGGTAAATACCTTTTCCTCTTGTTCATTAGATTTTTGAAATTTGCTCAATTACTTTGTTATGAATAAAACAAAACAATGATTCCCGTCTTTCCGGGATATCATCAGATCCCGATTGTACTTCCCGGATTATTCCTGTCTCCTGACAACTACAGCAGGCAGGGATTCGAACCCTGCACTCCATGTAACTTTTTGGATCTGATCCTATTGGCAACTGCAGAAACCTGCCCTTCTGCCTCATAAAATATGTCTACCCTTTCATCACTGCTGTACCCGGTCTTTCCCGGTGTCACTCATTACTCATAGAAGAAGTTCCTGATATAGAGAAAATTGAACCTCCGTCCCTGATTCGGTGGTTTATGATTGTTATTCCTTTTCCCGTTCAAGTTTTTCTTTGATGGCCTCGCGAATCCAGTCCTGATAAAGCATTCCTCGTCTTGATGCAAAACTTTTTGCTTGATGATGGATATCAACAGGTATATAAGCACCAATTTTGAATCTCTGTATATCTTTTGTACTCTTCATGCTGGAATACTAAGTACTTTTGTACTTTTTGTCAAGTGAATATTAACTTTTTATACATTTTAATATACAATAGTACTCTTCCGCTTTTTTGGAGGCGTAAAATGCTATGTATTATGAATGAAAATGAGTTTTGGGAAAGAGTACAAGATTTACTACATGGCAATCCGCTTCGCTGGCTATCCCGTGAAGTAGGTCTGAATCAGTATACACTTCAAACTTCAAAAAATAGAAATACCATTCCAAAAGCAGATACTTTGCAAAAAATTGCTAACATTTATGATGTATCCGTAGAATGGCTTCTTAGTGGTGATGAGAATTACAGCGAAAAGGATACTGTTACGAGAGAACCAGGCTCACTCTACCATGTCCCATCAAAAACCTTTAATGAGTATGAAACCACAAGTAATGAGAAAATCATCTACTTGCCTCTACTTTCACAGATGGTGTCAACTGGGTATAGCACGGACTTGATTAAAGAGATTGGGACTGGAGAGTACATCCCGGTAATGAAACGGCTTGTGGCTGCTTATGATAGTAAATCGCTTCGAGCTGTTGAGGCTATTGGTGATTCAATGACCGATATTAACTTAATGAATGGCGATATTGTTATATTCTCTCAAAATTTGGTTGCTGGAAATGGGGTATATGTTATTTCAGTAGATGGTGAGGCATTTGTTAAACGATTAGAAATAGATAAATTTCAACGTGTAATAAAAATACACTCAGAAAACATCAAATATCCGGAACCTAATATTGTTCCCTTTGACAATGAAGTAATGAGAATTGAAGGAAAGGTAGTTGCCTGGTTTCACTGCCTTCCGTAGTAGTGAATTATAAATAATCAAAAAAATTCAGAAAAGAAATTTTTTCCCCTCATTTAAGAGAAATTCTGGAAATCCCATTATTTTCCGTCTGGAAGACACTCCTATTCCAGATACTCCGGAGATTCGAGAATTTCATCAATTACTGTTTTTACCAGCCCCAGGTCATCAGTCAGATCTAAAATGGTATATCGATCCCGGATTAACTGTGCCGGGATTATTGACTCAACAAACTCACGCCTGCTGATACCCACATCCTCCGGGCGCACCGGGCATCCGGCTTTATCCAACATCGAACGTAACTCCTTGTAGGGGACGTTTTGACAGGAAATTTGTTCCCAGATTATACTCTGACCGGAAATAAAGAGATCAAGGCGATTATTGAGTTTTTGCGTATCAGGATATTTCTCTCTGACCGTGTTTAGAAACGATTCAAGTCCCTGATATGTCCCAAAATAGTGGTTTGCAAGGGCTAGTTTGTCTTTGAGTTCAGGGTATTGTCGAATAAACACTTCCTTGTCTGCAGGGGAAAACCGATACCTGCTGATAATCTCCATAATAGCAGTACTGAGCAGTGTCCCAAGTCCCACTTTTATACCATGAAGCAAAGGGCTTCCCTGAAATGAGGCATGATTCATCTCCCATATATGCGCTATCAGGTGTTCCGCCCCGGAAGCAGACCGGGATTTTCCAGTGATCCGCATTGCTGTACCCGAGGCTGCAAGCTGCTGAAATATCTTTCCCCGGTTTATCGGGTGCTGTAACGCTGACTTCAAATCATCCTGAACCATACTCCATACAGTTGAATCAATAGCCTCTTCACCCATCTCGTCGGCAAGTATCCAATCTGCACCTGCGGTAATTTTTGCAGCCAGATCGGCATACCCTGAGGCTGAAAGCTGCTTCGGAGCACGATTTAAGATATCTGTATCTGCAATAATAAGTAAGGGAGGAGCACAGTCAAACGTATGCTTAAAATTGTTTTCTAAAAGCGCTGCTCCATGTGATGTGTACCCATCTACAGAGGCTGCGGTAGCAACAGTAATGTAAGGAATTCCGGCATCAAACGCTGCTTTTTTCACAAGATCATTGATAGTACCGCTTCCCACTGCAATTGGCATGCAGCCGGGAAGTGATGTAATCCCCTGAAGAATTCCATACGTATTCTGCAGATCGGCATCTATGTGGCTGCCGCTAAAAATGTAGGGATCCGGGTTCATACTATATCCACTGTTTACCAGGATATCGCAAACACTTTTACCTGCTGCTTCCCAGGTATTTCTGTCACACACAACAAATATATTCCGCACTGCCGGATACTGTTCTGTAAGAATGAGGGGAAGTTTTTGAACCGCACCGCTGGCACAGACAATATCATTTGGGGTAATACTACCGGCAGTAGCTGCAGGTGATTTCATGTTCATTTCCCTCCAGGTTGGGTAAGTTCTCTCAAAAGAGTGTGACGGTTATAATAAACTGGGCAGCTTCAATACAGATTAAATCTACCACTACTATTTAGAAAAAAGTCATCAGGAAATACTATTACCATCCCAGAGTTTCTTTAGGAAATAAGCGGCCGAAAGGATATTGATATTGTCAAAATTCGCGGGGCGCTGTCCCCGATATATCCCGTAGCACTTAACCTTTCCCGGTGATAATTCGATCTGTATTCTCTTCAAACCACGGTTAAATCGTTTCTGCCATGCATTTGCAGCTTTCATTTCGTTAAACAACATGTTTTCAAAGAGAGGGCCAAACTCTTCTTGTGTTGGGAGATATGGCAATCGTCCAGTTAAAGCTCTCGCTACACCGGAATCAAACAGGTAAAACTTTGGATGAGAGATTTGTTTGGTTGATCGTTTAAGTTTCCATGCCGGCGAATCCAGGTGGACTTCCCTATTCCCCTTGGTCCTAATAAAAGTATGGAACTTTTTGGTTTTTGTAACAATCTTGTATACATAGTTATCATAATTGACGCAGTTTTGACAACTGTCAAGCTGTAATCACCTATTATTGAGAAATCCATACAGCAAATTTCCAGCTTGTGAAGCAACGGTCCTTGTGAAACAACGCTCACTAAACAAAAGAGAAAATAATGGGAAACAGCAGCCCAACAATAAGAAACCATACCGCATAGACTGCCAGAAATAATCCCTGAAACTGCATAATGCTTTTCCGGGTTGTTTTCCCTGCGGTAAACTTACTGTAGAGAAAAAAGAGTCCCCCCAAATTCAGCAGAAGCAGGAAGTTCTCTCCGGTTGCGGCCAGACGGTTCGGTGTTATCCCGAATTCACTAAATCGACCAAGGATGGCAACAAGGGCATAGATATCAACTATGACAGCCGCCCCGATCGAGAGAAGTATAATTATATCCCAGATTGAACGTGTACCTTCATCACGTTCGATTGATGAGGTGTAGAGGATCATTGCCAGTATAAGTGCCAGCAGAAGATCAATCACTATAAGAAGCTCCCTGTTTCCACTCATAGGAGTTCCTGCAATCCAGCTGAAACTGAGAAAGATGATCAGTAACAGGAGAAACAGCGGGAGAAATATCCGGGCAAGTACTGGTGCAAAGTTCTCGATGAGATGGCCTTTGGCTTCAACCAGTGCAGCGGCTGCCAGAGGTATCAGCGGCAATATCCCTGTCAGGAAAATCTGTTCAAACAGTACATCCATCGATATTCCGGTATCACTAAAAAGAAATGAGGCAGCACCAATGAGGACTGCGGTTCCGCACCCTATAAGAATTCCGTAAAGAAATGTTTCTCCGGTAAAGCGAATAAAATCGAGTTGACGGCCGGGATTTCGAAACTCTCCAGGTCCTGTATACGCAGGAAGAAGAGAGAGCCAGAAAAAGAGCGGGAGATGAATCAGCATCAGGATCATTGTGGTGCTTTCTTCCTGTTTCATACTTATAAGATAGATGTTGGAAACTACGGCAATGAGCAGATAGAGAACTGCATAGCTGATAATCATGATCAGTCCGGCACCCCTTTTCCAGAGAAAATAGCAGCAAAATACCGAGAATACCAGAACAATGAGGGTTAAGAAATAGTGTGCCTCAAATGGTCCATCCAACTTCATTCCGAACAGAAACGGCAGTTGGGAGATGACAAACTGAACTATCCCAAGAATAAGGAGTATAAACAGTTCTTTGTTCCTCCGTAATCCTCTCCCTTTCTCATTTGGGAATAACTGTTTCCAGACCCTGCCGGCATGGATCTTAGAGAATTCAGAAGCTAATCCTCCTGATGTTCCCATCCTGCTGAGTCCCACAATCAGTGCTTCGCTTTCGCTGATTCCTTTTTCACAAAGCTCCTCGATGTGTGAATGGAGATGATCTTCCAGCTCTTCACACTCTGCTTTTGAGACACCTCTTCGCAGCAGGCTCTCTTTCCATGCATCTATTTCCTTGCCTATAACCATAATTTCCCTCCTATGTATCCCAGGATGATTCAAGAGTTCTGTTTACCATGCGCCACTCTTCACGAAGTTTTTTAAGCTGTGCGGCACCTGTTTCTGTAATATGATAGTATTTTCTCCGTCTGCCGTTCTCTGCAACCGCATACCTTACTGCCAGGCTCCCCTGCTGCTCAAGACGATGCAGGATGGGATAGAGCATTCCTTCTGCCCACTCAAGATTTTCACCTGAACACTCCCGAACTCTCCTTATCAGGGAGTATCCGTAATCTTCATGTTCATTGAGCAGTGAGAGAATAAGCGGCACTGCACTGGCGGCAGTAAGATCTTTATTCATTCAGTTGACACCTCATTAATCTATACCTAGCACCTCTAGGTATTATAGCACATCAGAAGAGAAGTACAATACTAACTGAACTGAAAAGGGTGGGAAGAGAAACGGTATAACTTTTTTCTATAAATCCTATGTTCTCACAAATGTAGTACAGAAAGATGCAGCCGGGATTCTCCACGCAGGCGGTTGAGCTCAATTTTCGACTTCATGCCCCCTTCTTTTACTGAGTTTTTTTACGTTTTTTCTTTACCTTGGCGCTTACTTTCTGTTCTACGAGAGGTATATCAATGTCAAAAGCCTCGAAAATCTTTTTCTGCCGATCTGATATTTCTCCCCATACCTGCTTCCCCCTGGCAAGGGTGAATCGGTTGATACATTCAAGTTCATGGATTACCTTGTTGAAGGTAAGTTTTCGGGTGAATACCTTACGGTGTTCGGCCATGGTCTTTCTCATCATACTTACCAGCATACCTCCCAGCATGGTTACAAACACCTTCCCTTCAAGGGTCCGGTCACTTGCTACGTTTGGCCGGTCAAAGCCAAGGTCAGTCTTCACCGCTTTGAATACCTTTTCCCCGCCGTCCTTCGCCCGATAGACCGAAAGGGTCTCTGTTGAAGAAAGTGCTTCAGTCGTGAGGATCTCAAAGTACCCGAAGGCAGCACATCGTTCATCTATTGCCTTAATGTCCCGCTCCAGATGAAATCGGTTATTCCTGGTGTGTATGATCTTCAAGAGTTTTTTATACTTACGATATAGAGGATCATGCTCCAACTCTTCGGGTTTGGGACGGGTATCGGTTATTACCTGGTTCAGCGAGGTTAGCCCCAGGGCAAGATCGTCCAGCAATTCAGTGGTATGCTGGGCTTTGCGTAGTGGATCAAGATATAAATGCATGTGAGCCTTCAGGCTCACCTCTTCGCCATCCACCTCAAGTCGGATAGTCCTTAACTCACTTACCCCATACACCTGATGTGCATGATCGTAATGGGCAGCATCCTCAAATCGTCCAGCCCAGGATACGCGCATCTGCTTGAATTCTTTCATGTTGGCTTTCATTGCCATAACTACTTTGAATCCTGCCTTGTATAGCTGATAGATATTTAGCCAACTGCAGTACCCGCGGTCGGCAACAATCCTCTTATGCCGGTAACCGAGTAGACGCATCTGCTCAATAAACAGGCGGATAGTCTTCACATCCGGTACATTTGCCCGGTAAATCCGGTAGGCAACACAGCGGCCAATCCGATCGTTATAGCAGAGGGCGATGGCTACGTGACGCATGCCGGGATCCTGTTTGCCGTGGGAAATCTCAGCATTAGAAAGGTTTTTTGCATACGTAGAAATGGTCGTACTATCAAAACAAAAGAAGCCTGATTCCCCACCCCCGGCATTCCGCTGACGCTGCAGCTTGAGAAACTGCAGTACCTGCTCCTCACTAATGGATGCAAGCAAGCCCGAACTGGTGGATGAGGCAATGGTGGCAGTAAAGGGATGTTCATGGGAACGGTCAAAAAAGGTGAAATCATCCAGGGCTGCCCCGTTGGTGAGAATCATGTAATAGGCAAGTGAAAGAATTCTCTTTGATTGCAAAGCCCCGAAAACTATTTCAAGATCTTCAGTAAACCCCTCACGCAAACACAGCATGTCCAACAGATAGGTAGCTCCTGCCTTCTTTCTTTTTGCACCAACGAGATCAGCAAGTGCCGAATGCTGTGCATTCTGCTCTTGTTGTAGTTTCTTTGTATCGGATTTGAGTAGTTCAAGTTCACTCTCCAGCTTACGCTTTTTTTCACGTTCAAGGTAGAAACGATTTGGGATAAACTCTCCCGCCACCTCCTTGCCGATGCATGTTTTGAACTGTCTCGGGTAGGGATACTCAGGAACCCGTTTGCACTCAGTCTCATATACGGCTAAGGATCCGTTGGGATTGCTTCTTTTGGTAATATACACATGTCCTCCTGCAGTACATATACTGTACTACACTATACAAAAGAACACAAGAGGAAAATCGGCCATTCGCTATATCGAGTGGGTAGAGATTTAGCGAAGTGGAACGGTATTCAAATTCATCTTTCCACAAACGAGATAAATCATGGTCTTAAAATACTCCATATTACGAAATCCTCTGGCTCTTCGCTTGATCAAAGCAACAATAGAATTTATCCCCTCTAACACCGCATTGGTAATCCTCAAATCAAAGTAATTCAGTATCGCTTCTTTGTTCCTTCGGATCATCTTGGCAATTTTCTTCATCTCCCATACATTGCTATGCATGATCCAACTGCATAATTCATCAAAGGCTGAAGAGGCACTCTCTCGATCAGGACAGTGCATATAGATATCCTGCACTACCAAACGCATCTGGTAGGCCTTCACCGTTCGCAGATTTGTTTTGCTTAACTTCTCATACAGCACCTGCTGGTTCCCGGTCAAATTTCCGGGGTTTTTCAACCACACATACCGGGTATGTTTTAACTCCCTATGCTGTCTGCTTTCCCGTCTCCTCACGTCATCGACCACATCATTCACATTCTTGATTACATGAAATTTGTCTATTACCCGCTTGGCATTGCGAAACGTCTCTGTGACCGCCGTCTCATATCCCCGTGACATATCACAGGTTACCAAACGAATCTTTTCCGGGTCTCCATTATGATCAAGAAAATCTTCTGAAAACTGCTTTATCGTTGCGCTATCTCTCCCTTCCGTGCAGTAGATTACCTTTGCTGCTCCCTGATTATGATCAATAACAAGGGTCAGATAGTGTTGTCCCCGATGGCTATACTCATCCACTCCCAGCTCTTCAACCAGGCTGAAATCACAGCGCAATCGTGCTTGCTCTACATAATACTTCAGCAATCGCCACAGCTTCGTATCCTGCTCTTCGAGCATCTGCGCTACCGCTCTCACTGATAGCACCTTCACCATTTCTACCAGATAGGCTTCCATTAAGAGGGTGAATCCAGACTCCTTTCGCCCCCAAGGTACTTCCACCTTGCGCACTTTATGATTCGGGCAGATGATCCTCGGTACTCGTGCATGGATATAACACTTGTATTGAAAAAAATTCATATGCCGCCAGGTTTTCTCTTTCGTATCATGTACCGGTAGTTCCCGCTCTCCACAGCCAACTTCGGTACAGGTAAACTTCGCTCCTTTGGTAAAAACAATACGGATATGCAGCTCCTGCCTGTTTGTTTCGCTATTCTCGATAAACTCAATTTCGGCCACTTGCCATGGATCTTGCAACCCCAAGGCCGTACTAAACAATGCTATATTATCCATGCTCTGCCTCCTGTATTCTCATACAAGAAGCTTACCAACCAGACTCCCTCTTTGCAATCTTTCTTTCCTTTCTTTTCCCTTTACCCACTCAAAACAGCGAATGGCCGGAAAATCGCAGATAAGTGTATATTTAAAAAGAATTTATCTGAATGTATAAGATTTTCTGGCAGTTTCCGTACTACAATTGCCGAGAGCATAGGTTATATTTGTTCGTAAGCTGCAATACCACGAAGCTTGCCCCGCGCTAAAATTACATGAAATCAATAATATCTGAAATATAAATCGGTGTTAATAACATAAATATTATATTTATGAGTTTTTATTACATTATCCTCCGCAAGTCTTCCCGGCAGAACCGATAAGTTCATCAGTATAATATCCATTTTTTGTATTCCCGTAATACCGGCATCCTGAATTGTGCCTGTTATCAGAATTGCTATTGATCCAGTAAGTTCCAAGAGTTGGAAACTTTACAGAAGAATTTATTGTCATGAGTTAATAGTACCAGATTTTATTCAGAATAATAGTGATTACTTTTGGACACAAAAAATATTGGGGTTATTATGCATAATTAAGTAGGGTTAAGTCCACTACTGTAAAAATTCAGATACATTAAATACTGCCGACAATTAACTATGTTCAACTTTATGTCTGTACTTCTACAATTTATATTCAAAAATTCGTGGGTTATTCTTTTCACGGAAGCATTAACAAGAGCTCTTGATAAAGTACTTTTCACTGTCATCAAGTCTTCTTGTTCATGCAAAATATTGATCAACAAGAGGTCTTGTTCCCTGCAATTATAATCACTTATCTGGTAAAAGTGCTGTCTACTGCTCCTGAATAGATTTCAGCATAAATAAAAGCCAACTCATTGTTAGAAAGAAAATAACTTCCCAAATAAAGAAGGTAAGTTTGCAGACGAAAAAATAGAGGCAGAAAAACCCAAAATCACACCATCAAGACCTCTCGTATCCCTCATTTCTCAATGATCAAGTTATCATTATGAAGAAGAAATACTGAACCTTATCACGAAATATGAGCATGGAAAATTTGAATTACACCACGGGTATCATCAGTTTAAATCTGTTTAACTATTCCCGATAGTGCACAAATTGATTTATATATTCAGGAACGCGGATCAGAGAATCCTAAAGAGATTTTTTATTACCATTCTCTCTATATTCATAAATAATCTCCCGTAAAAACAGTTACGGAGTTGTGGTGACGAATTTCTTCTTGTCTTTGTTACAGATTAACTGAATCGTGTGATTACCGGACATCGCCGCCGTAGACATACCCCCACCCGGATTGACCCACTGCCCGGCCATATAGAAATTGTCAAGTCCCGGCAGAGTTTTACTCATCTGCATCTTGAAAGACTTTGTGGTAAGCATCCATCCTTCATAGCTGCCCTTCCAGTTACCGGTATAACGTACCCATGTCATCGGAGTAGCTACATCATGCATCTCTACCTGGGCTGCCAGCCCTGGAAAACGCTTATCAAGAAGGATAATCACTGTATCTGTTATTTTCTCCTTCTCTACTTTATATCGTTCGGGTTCTTCGTATAATTTCTCCCAGAAATCATAATCCGTATCAAACTGAATAATAATTACAGTCTTGTCTTTAGGTGCCAGAGAAGGATCGAAATTATAAATGAGTATATTGAGATTTTTCTGTTCTTTTCCGGCAATAGTAATAGGCTTCTCCAGAGGTAATACAAAGCCGTTTAAAGCAGGAGGAATATCATTGAATTTACGAGCCACTCCAAGACCGATATATACCAGAGGTGAGAACAGACTAAGATTATCATAGTAACTCTGTATTTTTTTGTCGATATACTTTCCATTTAGCATTTCGAATATTGTAGTACGGCCATCAGCGGCTGAGATGACGATATCGCTACGGTGTTCCGTACCGTCTGACAATTTAATGCCGACGACTTTGTCATTTTCTACCAGTATTTTTTCGACCTTTGCCTTGAGATGCAATTTACCGTCCAGTTCAAGGTAGCGTTGCTCAATAAAGCTGACCAGGGCCAGAGCTCCACCGATTACATATCCAGCCTCGTGCTGTTCTAGCCAGTAAAATAACATAGGCATAGTTAATGCCGGCATATCAGCATATGCGTCTTCGTTACCCATACTGAGAATCTTGCGTAGAAAAGGATTTTTAAAACGCCTGGCATAATCTGCTATCGAAATTTTGCCCCATTTTTGTACAAACAACAGAAAAGGCAGCATTTTAATCATCTTTATATTATCAATCAGACTGTAAAGCTCCTGGGGTTTATCAACAGGCAGATCAAATCGTCCGCAATCCCGAACAGCTTTGCAATACTCTCGAATTACTGCTTCATCTTCCGGGGCGATTTCTATCATCTGCTGCTCCAGCTGATTGGTATCACAAGATATAGTAAAAATCTTGCCGTTTTCATTTTCAATGATAATATTATTGTCATGATTAAAAACCTGCCACTTCTGTGCCGCCCCAAGCTCTTCCCATAACTTATAGTAATTCGTACCGGGCTTGGTGCCTATTAACCAGTTCATTGCGCCATCAACCGTGTAGCCTTTACGCTTCCAGCCGGTACATACTCCTCCAGCCTTATCATGCATCTCGAAGACAGATGTACGATAACCGTTCATCTGACCATAACATCCGGCTGCCAGACCGGTGAGTCCACCCCCGATGATGATTATTGACTTTTCCATTGCCTTCCTCCTTGAATAAATAATTTTTTGACAAAGATGTAAGACGCTTCTAAAGATAATCAAGTTGTATATAAGGATAGGATAGAGTTGCAGTTGTTATATTTTTTTATGTCGCATAAATTTTACCATGAGAGTATATTGGAGTCAATGTGTAACTTCGTTAATGACATATAAGAGCAAAAGCTGATACTACAACCCTCAGAGCCCGAAGTGACAATAAATTACCCGCCAATGATAAATATATGATTTCAAAATTTAATTTAAGTCATTAAAATTTAGAAACAAGACATCTTATTAACCAAGATTTCTGAATCATCAAGACCTCTCGTTATCCTCATTTCTCAATGATCAAGACGTCTTATTGATGGTAGAAAGTACAGTAAAAAGAGGACTTGTTGATCTATAATTTGCATTATCAAGAAGAGATGGTAATGCGATAAATAAAGAAATTTTTTTTGTTATGAACCCGGATGAATTAAAATACACAACTGCTTTATACCCTTATCACCTATAACGAGTTATGAGAAACATTTCCCACCCTTTTCAATACAGTTACTTTGTATCAAGACAATAAACATATGCACCTAAAAACAAGCAGGTACAATTTTCAACATTTCACACAAAACATCCCTATTAACCCTTGCTAATTCCTCATTCTATGTTATTGTTACCTAGTGATCGTAAATTGTATCAGTACACAAGAAACAAGAGGACCGTTACACCATGCAAAATAATCCTGTATTAATACGTCAGGGGAGTATCCCCCTCTACACCCAACTGAAAAATCTGCTGTTCATCAGAATAGAACAGGGAGAATTCGCTCAGAAAAAACTCCCGACTATCAGAAGTACCGCCGGGGAATATCAGGTAAGTATCAATACCGTGCTCCGTGCATATGATGCACTGCAGAATGAGGGTTATGTTACCGGGACAGTAGGCAAAGGTACATTTGTCTCCACCACAAAAGAAGAACTTCAGGAACAAAACCGGGAATTCCAGCTGAGGAATGTGATTCATCATGCCATTGAGGAGGCTCTCTCATCCGGACATACCATTGATGACTTTGAGCAGGAAGTGAAAAAATATATAAGAAAAAAGCGGGAGGATATCTCCCGGGTTACGGTAGTTTTCATTGAGTGCAACATTGAACAGCTCCGTTACTTTACCGACCACCTGGAACTGGAATCCACTATCAGGAGAGTCCCGGTTCTACTTTCAGATCTCCAGACCAACAAAAAAGATGCAATGAAAAAGATTCACGCCTGCGATTTGGTACTTACCAGCTTTTATCATGTAAGTGAAGTCACCGGATATCTTGGCGGATTGGAAAAATCGGTAATAGGCATCAACCTGGAACCTGAAATCAGCACTATTGTTGAAATTGCTAAAATTCCGGCAGATTCAACAGTGGGAATCGTCACCACCAGCAATAAATTTCTGAATATCATTAAAGAGATTTTGCAAAGTCTGAACCTTCATTTTATATCAGTTTTAGAGACAAATTCTCAGGATGAGGAATCAATCATGCGTTTGGTTTCTCAATGCAGCACCGTACTGGTATCTCCCAAACAAAAGCAAGTTGTCTCACGATATGCTAAAAACGGAACCCGGGTAATTGAGTTTGTCTTTACCCCGGACAGAACATCCATCAACAACATCAGGGTTGCGATAATGGACTTAAAAACCAGCTGAGAGCTTTATCCGGTCAGCAGAACAAACCGGAAAGCCCTTCCCTGCCAGGAGGATCTGTATGGTACAAAAAATAACCGAACATACATTTATCAAGCATTTTGCCCCGAGATATAAAATTCCGGTTCCAGGACACCTCTCCGGGAACTCCAATATCTCGGAGATAAAGAGAGCACTGGAGAGCTGGGGCGGCAGAGCACTGGTTAAACCCGATATCCTGACGGGAAAACGCGGGAAGGCCGGTGCCGTGGCTACGGTAAGGAGTGCCCAGGAAGCGGTTAAAGAGCTTAATCGAATTTCCGGAATTGAGATTAACGGCTTTCTCCCAAGGGGAGCTTATCTGGTGGAAATAATTCCTGCCGAGTGGGAAATCTTCACTGCTATTACCTACAACTCAGTAAATCGGGGTCCTTCCCTCACTATCTCACTGGCTGGCGGCGTCGATATTGAGAATGTGATTGATGAAAAAAAGATCACTATTCCTATCGATATCTTCGAAGGTCTGGACGCTTACCAGGCAAGTGATGCTCTTCAGAAGCTTAATTATCCTCAAAATCTGATTAGTTCTTTTTCGCGTGCATTAACTGCATTCTGGGATATGTTTATATCCACGGGAATGATCAGCGCGGAAATAAATCCCTGGAGAATAACACCTGAGGGAAAACCGTATGCCTGTGATTTTAAAGCAACACTGGATGAGGCCAACTATAAGTGTGAGATCCCGGGAATCACCTACCCGGAGTATCCTGCCGGCATCTCTGAATTTGAAGAGAGTATGAGTGAGTGGGATAAGTTATCACATCAGGGTCAGGCACATGTCTCAGATCTGGGTGGAAGCAAGATTTTACCGATCCTCTTCGGGGGCGGCGCCTCTACCATCATCACTGAAATTCTCGATTCAGAGGGCGGAAGCCCGATATTCCTCTCCGACTTTGGCGGCAACCCACCCTACGAGCGTATGTATGGGACTGCAAAACGCTGCTTTGACTACCATCTGGCACATGCAGAGCTGCTGCTCATCCTTGGCGGCAAAGCAAATAATACATTTATCGATATAACATTCCAGGCTATTGCAGATGCACTTTCAGAGTACTGCCGGGAAAACGGGCCAATTACTATTCCGGTGATTATTGGCCGTGGTGGTCCAAAATTGGTAAAGGGATTCCTGATAATAACACAAGCATTGGATCAACTGCAGATACCCTATGTTATATTCGGTCCGGATAGTCCGGTAACAATGGTGGCAGAATATTCCGCTAAACTGGTTAAAGCAGCTGAAAAGCTAAAGGGACTGAACTATGCGGGCTAAACAACTTTCAGACCTGTTAAAAAAGGGAGACAGGGTTGCAGTATCAAACATAACCGGTCGGGAAGCCTCTCAGGTAACCGGGATCAGTCAGAAATATTGTGCAAACATAATCGGAGGATGGGCTCTTGGTAAGGGAGGACAAACACTTAAGACTTCACAGGGATCCATTCGCGTCTTTGCAACATTTGAAGAACTTCTCAGGCTTACTCCTAAAGAAAACCACCCAAACAAAATCCTCATCTACTCTCCCCCGGATGCTGTATATGGAGAAGTGAAGGAAATTCTGAAATACGGGGCGGGAATTGTTGATACCCTCTATATTATAACTGAACATGTTTCGGTTGAGGTTACTGCCAAAATTTACCGGCTCTGTTTGACTGCACGGGTAAATGTGGTGGGCTGCAACACCCTGGGAATCATTAATGTACATGACCATGTGCGTATTGGTGCAGTAGGTGGTGACTCTCCGGAAGAATCATTTAAACCGGGCTCGGTAACCATAATCTCCAACTCCGGAAATATGGTAAATACTATTTCAAGCTATTTAGCCTCTGTCGGCATGCAGGTATCTTTTGGTATTTCCACAGGAAAGGATCGGTTAATTCTCTTTGCATTACAGTACTTTCTGATGCTTGCGGAAAAAGATGAGAATACAAAGATTATCGTGCTCTATATTGAGCCAGGAGGCACATACGAGGCTGAGGCTATTGCATGGATGCGTAGAAAGAAATTTTCCAAATCAATTGTGGTATATGTAGGGGGAGCCATAGCAGAAAAGACCAATGTCTCCCTGGGACATGCCGGGGCAGTGGTTGATGGGAAAATGAGTTCAGCAGGAGGGAAGAAAGCTCTGTTTGATGATTACTTTGGAATTCCTCCTTTTGATCCGACAAAGAAATACCGGAAAATTTCTGAAAATGCTGAAGTACTGTCACGAGGTATACGGGTAAATATCCTGCATCATATACCTCTGGCAGTCGATTTAATTACACAGGTACTCCATATCCCGAAAGACAGCAGTAATTTTCAGCCACTTAAACTGAACCCCTGGTTTTCTAACCTTCGAGAGCTGGGAAAAGAGCTGCCGGCGAAACTCTCACTTTCCCGTGGAAATATCCCTGAACCTTATAAGAGTCAGTATCAACAGCTTCGTAAGGGTTTTATTGATACCATGGTCAGACAACCTCTGCGCGGAACTTCGCGGGCAAGTGCAAATGACGGTGCTGTCCCACGGATATACGGGTATTCCCTTATGGACTTGATGCAGGAAAGATCCTTCATTGCCGGGCTTATCCTCTACTGGACCGGTTCCCTTCCACGAAATACCTTTGAAGAACGGTTGGCAGAGATGACCCTCACGGCTTCTCTCACTAACGGACCTGGAACAATATCTGCCCAGGGAGCAAAACTTTCTGCTTCAGCAGGTAATCGCCCTCATACAGCGATGATCGGAACTTTGGCCTCTATCGGTACAGTTCATGGAGGAAACGGGGCAAAGGCGGTCTCCTTCCTGTTGGATATTTTTTCGAAAACTGGTCTCATAAATCCGTATGATGTATCCTTTGATCCAATCCCGCTTGCCACTGAGGCTGCAGCGGCTTTTAAGAAGAAAAAAGATGCAGCAAAGGCTATTGGATTGGAGTATGAGAGAATTCCGTGCCTTGGACATCCGGTTTTTTCCCGGGAAGCGGTTAATTATGATCCACGGGAACAGGTTATCTATCGATTTATTGAAAAAAATGGGAAATCACAGGTTTTTCTCAAGTTTTACCATGCCCTTGCTGAGGCGTTGCGGGAAAATGGTGCGACTTCGCGGGTAATGGCGGTAAATGTGGATGCAGCGATAGCCTGTGTCTGGCTGGGACTTTGCTGGAAAGCAATAGTTGCGAAGGAGATGACCACACGCAGGGCTATGGATATTCCGTTTGCCGCATTTGCTCTTGGCCGGGCTGCCGGAGGAGCCGGCGAATTTCTTGATCATCAGGACTACGGTACCCCAATGGATATGAGAATCCCGGTACAGGAGTGCAGGTCTTTGACAAGGCCACGGGATCTGACTGCTGAGAAATAGTGCTCAATTGAGATTGCCAGAGAAATCGTTGATACTCATAAGATTGAGAGGATGCTTCTTTGTTCAGGTCTCACTCAATCGATATCGTTTATCATACTCCACAATCTCCACCTCTTTCACACCTGCTGCAAGCAGATGCTCCCGGAGATGCTTCTGCGCGGGTTCTTCACCATGTACCAGAAAAATCTTTTTCAGTCTGTCCAGATCAAGCATTCCTACATGTTCTGTGATTTCCTGATAATCAGCATGGGCACTGAAGGCATTTATCTTCCTGACTTCTGCCCTCACCTCATACCAATTGTTAAAAATACGAACTGGCGACTGATGTTCCAGAATCTTTCTGCCAAGGGTATGCTGTGCCATATAGCCCACAATGAGAATGGTGTTAGCCGGATCTTCAATCAACCTTATAAGATGGTGTCGGATTCTGCCTGCTTCACACATACCGGAGGAGGCAATAATAACAGCCGGACCTTTTACCGAATTAATACGTTTCGAGTCCTCTGTTCCCGGAGTATAGATCAGATTGCTGAATCCAAATGGGTCTTCATCCCTGTTGGTAAAAGCGGCGTGCGTCTCTTTATCAAAGCACTCCGGATGGCGGCTGAATATTTGCGTTGCATTTACTGCCATAGGACTGTCAACATAGATGGGAATCCGGGGAATTTTTCCCTCATTCTGCAGAAGATGCATCAGATAAAGAATTTCCTGTGTACGCTCAACCGCAAATGCCGGTATAACAACCTTCCCGCCTCTTGCGGTAGTTTCAGTAATTACTTTAGCCAGCAGTGCCCCGGCATTCTCGGGCGGTTCATGAAGTCTGTTGCCGTAGGTGCTTTCGAGAATAAGATAATCAGGATCAGGTATTTTATCCGGATCCCGTATGATCGGGGTATTTTTCCTGCCGAGATCTCCGCTGTAGGCAATCCGGATATTCTCTTCCCCCTCCACGGTAATATCAAAGACCGCAGCTGCAGAACCAAGTATATGTCCTGCATCGTAAAAGGTGAGTTTTACCTGGTCATTCAACCAGAGCGGTCGATGGTACGGCAGTCCCAGCAGCTTCTCCATGGTCTCCTGCACATCTTGTTCGGTGTAGAGAACCTCTCCTGAGAACTCCTCATCTGCCAGCGCAGCCTGTTTTTTGAGATACTTGATGTCACGTTTCTGTATTCCGGCGCTGTCCTGCAGTATGAGTTCGGAAACCTCCTCGGTGGCCGGGGTTGCAAAGATATTCCCAGTATATCCCTGTTTCATCAGAAGAGGCAGCATACCGGAGTGATCATAATGGGCATGGGTAAGGACTACTGTATCTATAGTCAAATTGTCATCTTTGATTGCAAGATTTTTTTGCAGAGATTCGGCACGTCTACCCTGAAAAGCTCCGCAGTCTATCTGGAAAACCGAGTTTCCCACCTTTAAGTAGTGGCGGGATCCGGTAACTTCCTGTACTGCACCGCGGGAAAAAATTTCAATAATCATGACAGCTCCTCAGGTTAAAAGAGTAAAAGGTGCCAGCTTGAAAAGAGGCCGGCACTCCTTTAACTCATCTGGTTTTATCAATATAAATCACTTGTTAAGATTAGTATATGAACCGCAGGTATGAGTGCAGTTTCTTCTCAGGGATTAGGGTGTTTTCCCATGATAAAGAACCTCCTCCCTGAACCAGGGAGGAGGAAGAGTGTGTTTCCATCGCTGAAGGCAATGGAGTGTAAGCTGCTAATTATTATAAATTGATACCGTTCTGACTGAGCAGTTCATCTATAAGGATCGGGCGCTGCTGCTTAATGGATTCCTCTGCAGCCGCTCCAACAACAACAGACCAGAAGCCCTCAGCAACTACCGCTGCATTTGTTTCTTTTCCGAGAATATTATCGATGAAATTTACATGTTCAAAAAATGTAGCTCCATGATGACCGGCATCCTCAATGTGCTTAGGATAATGCGGAATAATATACCTTGAGGGGAGATCCTCACCGAAGTTCATCTCCATTGAGCACTCCAGCCCCTTTTGTGATATAAAATCATTTTTCTCATTTGCCTTAAGTCGTCCATTTGTCCCGCAGAGCACCAGTTCTTCATAAAACAGGGGAGCAAACATACACAGATTAAAATTGGCTTTAACCCCATTTGCATACTCAACAATTACAAATGCCTGGTCAATAATATCTGACTTATTACCATCTTTTTCAAAATCCTTGAAATTCACACTCTGTTCACCTGTTGCATATACCCGTACAGGTTTTGCCTGTGCAAATAGGTTGAAAAGGTCAAAATAGTGACAGCATTTTTCTACCAGAGTTCCCCCTGAGAATTCAGAAAATTTATTCCACTGCCCCACCTTATCTAAAAACGGTATTCGATGCTCCTGAATTGATATCTGTTTTATCTCTCCTAAAGATTTTCTTTCCAGCGCTTCATGAACCGACTCACGATAAATAGACTTATATCTATACTGTAATCCAATTTGAAAGACAGCTTCATATTGCTCTGAAAGCTTCATTATGTGATATGCGTCTTTAATTGTGGTTGCCATGGGTTTTTCAAGCAGAATATGTTTTCCTGATTGAATAGCAACATCCAGAACTTCTCGGTGTGTGTAATTAGGGGTTGAGATTATAAGAGCATCTACTGCCGGATCAGTACAGGCACTGACTAAATCTTTATATACCACAAGATCTTTCCCCAGTTCATTCATAATTTTTTTTGCAGCACGAATACTGCCTGGATTGGGATCATACACTCCGTGAATTGTTCCCCGTTCCTCGAATTCCGTCACACGCATATGCTCCTGACCATTTATCCCTGCTCCAATGACATTTATTGAAAACTGCGGACTTTCCCTTTTCGAGAGAAATCGGTCGCTATCCGGGAGATATGAAAATCGAGGAAGCTGTGCAAGCATCCTGCTCTTTATATTTGCCATCTAAGTAGCTCCTTATTTAGTATTTGTTTCTGTTCTCGAAACCATTTCTAAATTATAATATAGAAATTCGCATTGTCAAGAAAAAAACTGATTTACTAAATATTAATTTTGATTAAATAATTCCTCACCAATTCCCTAATCAGTAAATAAAGCACTCACATTGCCCCCTTGACACATTACAGTTGGGATTCTAAAATAGAAAAGGCTTCAGATTTAGAAACAGTTACAGCGTTAATAAATAAACAGTGATTATGTAAGGATATTAGTGATGAGTATTCAATCAAGAAGGGAAAAAGAGAGAAATTCAAGAATTCAAGCTATCAAAAAATCTGCCTGGAAAATTTTCCTGCGTGATGGACTAAATAATGCAAAAATATCAGAAATTGCAAAAGACTGCAGTTTGGGATTAGCAACCTTATACTACTATTTTAAGGATAAACGTCAGATCGTCTATTCACTTATGCTTGATTATAAAAATGAGAATTATACCATTCTTTATACCCTGATCAAAAGTGGTGTAACAACCCAGGGCTTCTTAGAAGGATTTATCAACTCTTACCTAGATCACTTTCAGCGTTTTCGTTTTTTTGTTTTGGCTGATACATACTACAATTACCATCGTCAATATGATCTCACTGATTCAGTTATCCGTCAATATGATGAAGACACCAGAAGAAATGGCGAGTTCCATCTCCACTGTCTTACGCATAACATGACAGAAGATCAGCTTGATAAAACCCGTGTAGGGATATCTATGATGACAGGTTTTCTACGTCGTTATGCACTGACCCCTCAAAATAGCTGGCCCAAAACTGAAAGCGAGCGTAAAAAAATGATCAATGATTTCATGAGTCTGTCGTTTCTGGTTTTTAAGGATATTGGTTTTAATTTAGATACCAAAATAGAGATTCCTGAAAATGCTGATCATCACTAATCTCATGATGAAAACAAGCTAAAAACACCTGCCGAATTTCTCTTTCCTGCAGGACTGCTTATCGCACCGATAGCATATTTCATTCTCCAGGGCACTCCCTTTTTCAAACTGCCGAATATTCTCCAGAGTAGTTTCTGCTATATTGGAGAGAGCTTCAGTGGTAAAAAAAGCCTGATGTGAGGTGATAAGGACATTATTAAAGGTAAGCAGTCTGGCAAGTACATCGTCATCAATATTTGTCATGCTTAAATCTTCAAAGAAGTAGTCACTCTCCTCCTCGTATACATCCAGACCGGCAGAGCCTATCAGGCCGGTTTTTAATCCGCCAATCAGTGCTTTGGTATCAATAAGGTGGCCTCTTCCCGTGTTAATAATCATAACCCCGGGCTTCATGAGATCTATACTACTCTTGTTAATAAGATGATGTGTCTCTTTAGTCAGCGGACAATGGAGTGAAATTATATCCGATTCCCGGTAGAGTTCTTCCAGATCAACATAGGTAATTCCATATGTTTCTGAAGCCGCCGGATCGGGATACTGATCGTGCACCAGAACTCTCATGCCGTAACCACGCAGTATTCCTGCAAGAATACGACCTATTCTGCCGAAACCGATAATCCCGGCTGTCTTAGCATGCATATCAAATCCTACCAATCCGTTGATACTGAAGTTGCTTTCACGTGTACGGTTGTAGGCTTTGTGTACTTTTCGATTAAGGGTGAGCATTAATGCAGAAGCATATTCAGCTACTGCATAGGGTGAGTATGCAGGTACCCGAACTACATGAATTCTTTGGTAAACTGCTGACAAGTCTACATTATTATACCCGGCACACCTCAGTGCTATGAACTTAACATCATTCTCAATAAGCCGGTCAACTATTTCACTGTCGATAGTATCATTCACAAATACACATACAGCATCAAATCCTTTAGCTAATGATACGGTATCTCTGGTCATACGATTTTCAAAATAGGTAATCTGAAACCCATAATCTTTATTCGCTGAATCAAATGAGCGAATATCGTAAGGTTTTGTGTCAAAAAAAGCTATTTTCATATATGTTCCTTCCCCGGAAACCGGTAGCGTAAAAGGGTACCGGGCATCTTTTACCATGAAACATACTAACTCTTTTTACAATAAGCAAGAAAGGTCTATTTTTCAAAACAAGCAAAAGGTGCCTGGGCACCTTTTCAAACCTTTTCATTTTCTTTTGGATATCCATCGCCGCCCGACCAGCCTGACCAGAGTTCTTTGAGGCATCAAACTTCCGATTCTCCTCAACAGTTGGTTAAATCTTCCGGGAATATACACAGCCTTCCCTTTCAATGCTTTATCCACCGTTTTTTCAGCAACATAATCAACTTTTTTCATTGATAACCTGCCTACAAATCCTTGTGCTTCAATTGCCTTGATAATTCTTGGAAGTGTCGGAAGTCCGGAGGGGCAGAGAATCGTTACCGTTGCATTTTCATCACGCAGTTCTTCCCGAAGTGCCAGGAAAAAATTTAGTAGAAAACGTTTGGATGCGGAGTACATTGCCTTAACCGGCATTGGATAGAAAGCGGCCAGGCTTGCAACAGTTATAATCCTAAAGGTACATGAATCATCCCTCAAAGGGAGAATCTCATGGGTAACATCAAGGGTGGATTCAATATTCAGGCGAAGAATGGTAGATAGCTGCTTTCTGGAGACCTCTTGAAACAGACCTTCAAATTCCGTACCGGCAACATTTACCAGCATGTGAAATACCAGGGAGGACTCTTTGATAACCCGAAACATACGGGAGCGGTCTGTTTCATCAGTCATATCACAGGTGTGGGTAAGGATATCCACTTTATGGGTTGATGAGAGTCTGTCTGCAACTGTCTCTAACTCTTCAGTTCGAATATCGGTCAGGAACAGATTCCAATTCCTGGAGGCACATTCTGCAGCGAAAGCACTTCCCACTCCTCCGGCAGCCCCTGAAATAAATACATAGGATTTCATTACTATCTCCCCAAAAGAGAAATCATCTGAGCAAAATACTGATTCTCCGCTCAGCGCAATTTCTTGACATCCAATTATATGCATAATAGTATTTCAGTAATGAAAAAATATCCAGATTAAAAGAGGGTCGGAATGAATAGAGAAGATCTTATAAAAACCGTACATTTTGATTTTCCGGCTCATATTCCTGTAATATTTCACATCAATCAATCGTGCTGGGATCACTATCCCAGAGAATTTCTTTCCGAACAAATGGAACATCATAAAACCCTCTTTCCCGAAGGTGCACCGGATTTTGCCTATAATAATACTCCTGTACCCTATGCACCATGGAGCCGCCGGGGAGAGATATGGACTGATCCCTGGGGATGTGTCTGGGAGACTGCTATGAGCGGAATAATCGGCGCCGTAACGAAACATCCACTTCCTACCTGGGAGAACTTCAGCAGCTACACTCCTCCTGATTATATGAAAACAACCCACTGGTATCCGGTTGAATGGGTTCCGGGAGATGCTCCCAGAGGTGGATCCATAGGTTTTTTTGACTGCCTGCGTTCCGGTGAAATCGGGCATGGTCATACGGTATTAAAACTTTTCGATATCCTGGGTTATCAGCAAACAATTCTTGAGCTGTATGATGGATCTCCTGAAATGCTGCAGCTGCTTGAGATGATTGAGGAGTTTAATGCAGGGCTTGTGCATCAATTCGTACATACTGCACAGGTTGAGTGGCTGGGATATGCCGAGGACCTCGGGATGCAGCAGGGGCCGCTTCTATCTCCTGAACTTTTTAGAAATTACATCCTGCCTTCGTACAAACGTTTGATGATGGAAGCCGATCGTAAGGATATCATTATCCATATGCATTCAGACGGCGATCTTTCTGCATTGATTGATGATATACTTTCACTGCCCCTGCAGGTGCTGAATCTGCAGGATACCGTTCATGGCCTCAGCTGGATTGCAGACAAGATTAAGGGAAAAAAGGCTATCGATCTTGATATTGACCGGGTTCTCCTCAATCGGGAATCCTCATTGGAGTGTGTGCGTGAATATCTGGATACTGTAGTAGATACACTTTTTACCCCAGAGGGAGGACTGATTCTTACCTACGGGCTCTATCCCGGTGTCCCGAAAGACATTGTCTGTGTGTTAATGGATACTCTTGAGGATATTGCTTCAACAGAACGGCAGAGGTAACAGATTTAATTTAGATTTAGATTCAGGTTCTTACTACAGCACAACCCCAACCAGCCCTGCACCATGTACCGGATGAACAGGAAATATATATTTCACTGACTCTTCTTCCGGTATGCCAAGATACTCAAGGTAATAGGTCTTCTTGATTTGTCGGATAAATCCGGATACATCCCGATTCTTTACAAGATTAACTGCACATCCGCCGAATCCTGCACCGGTAAGTCTGGAGCCGAGTGCTCCTGATTCCTGAGCAAGTTCAGTCAATATATCCAGTTCAGTACAGCTTATCTCATGCATGAATCTGCAGCTCCTGTGAGACTCTTCCATCAATCGACCAAAGCCTTCCATATCCACTGCCTGCAGCAGTTCTGCTGATCGCTCAACCCGGTCCCATTCACTCCAGATATGATGAAACCGCTGGTAAAGTTTGAATCCTTCTTTCGGGATAGGAAAATCAGATCCATCTTTCCGTATACAATATTTCTCCTTAACATAAGAAGCAGTTTTTCCCATGAGTTCTGCTGCAGTATCAAGTGAATAGTAATTCGTATGAAACAGGCCTGAAACAACCTGATCAATTTGTTCTTTTGTAAGTCCTGTTTTATCGGGAGTAATATCACCAATAAAAACAATACCGGTTACCCCATATTTCTTCCTAAAGGTTTCCCCGGCAATTGCCGCCGCAATTCTGCACTCAATACTTCGCCCATTATATAAATCCATGGCACGCCGGGTTTTGGGGGCTTCAACGGTAGAATGGGTAACCACTATGGTATAGCCACTGGGAAAAGGTACTTCCTGCACCTTTAGGGGTGCAAAATCAATCTTGGAAACACAGCTCTCCTGTCCAAGAAGAATAGCGGCCTGATCCATTCCGCCTCCCATCGTACCGGTATACCACTCTGCTTTCCTGCATAATTCTGCAAGCAGAAGTCGATCTGTCTTTGCCCGTATAGGTATCCCATTTACTTCCATAAACACTAGTGCTGAAAGAACAACCATGGCTGATGAAGAACTCATTCCCGCTGCCTGCGGAATAGTGCTTACAAAAACCATTGAGTAGCCCTTTCCCAGTGAAAACTCTGTGCTCAGCAGCTCATTTACTGAAGCTTTTATGTAATTCCCCCAGTTTCCGGTCTCATAAGGGGGTATTTCTGTATGCGGGGCAGTTTGCCCGGTATCTTCACTGAAACTAAATTCTATCTCACCATACTTGGGGTTAAGGTCTGCAGCCCGAACAATTCTCTCATCATTAGGAATTGCCACTGCCAGAATTTCGCGGTTCACTGCGGCCGGGAGTACCGGGCAGTTATTATAATCGGTATGCTCCCCGATAAGGTTGACCCTGCCGGGAGCTGAGAAAAAGAAAATTCCCTCACCCGTACCAGCTGGTTCGGAAAATTTTAATTCTTCAAACTCCTGGACAGCTGCTTTAACGGTATCCTCAACTGATTGTTTCAGGTTGATAGTATAAAGTTTCGCTGCCCGTTCAAGAAGCTGACAGTACAGTGTTATAGTCGCATCCGGAACATTTGCATGAGTGTGTTGCGGTTCTGTCTTTAGTGTTTCTTTGGTGCCGTTTACTGTGTTCATGCGGTATTCTCTCATGATATCGCAAACAGTACAATATAATTATGAGAATGCAGGAGATGCAATCATATTCAGGAGGGTGATTCTTTATCCCAAACAGGATTAGTCCGACAAGATCCTACATAACTCACAACTAAATAGTAACTAATCCAGATCATTTCTCTCCACTATATTATACCCTTAAGGGTATATTCACATAGCATTCAAAGCTAATATACCTTTTCGGCTCTAAAACAGCCCGGACTTGATCTGGTTCGCCTTTTTGAGGTGGTAATCTTCTCACACCTCACCGGAAATGGAGATATGCACCTAAAAACTACTCACTTCTTCACTTTCCCCATATACATTTAGCCCCTGCTTATGATCTGCTGAATACCAGACTGGTTATGTCGGAACAGTTGGATCCAGAACAGACGGCCCTCAAAATCAATGGAAGAAAACATAGCCTTAAAAAGAAAGATTTTCTCATCTGCGGGACAACACTGGGACTTTCATCAAACATGATGTATCACCAATCTAATTGTGAGTGAAAATTAGATTTTTTAGCACCAATAGCTATTGTAAATTGGGGACAGTGACACTGCCGTCAGGCAGAAAGAGCACTTTCGCTCCCTCACCTTTTTCCCGTAATGCCCTATCTATCGCTTCCTGAAGATTAGCTACCGGATGCAGAAATATCTGCTCCAGTGTTTCATCTTCCAGTTCTGTATACGCCCATATCTGTGCCCACTTGTTCACCTCAGCTATCTTTCCCGCTTTGTGATACCCCAGCTTATACTCGTTCTTTATCTTCTCCAGTACCGCTTCACTCGTGTCACAAGAACTCAACAAGTCGCTAAACGCCTTCTCTCCTATCCCGTCACGGCACGCCGCAACCAGGATAAGAACACCTCCCGGCTTTAGCGCCAGCTTCGCATTCTCTATCGCTTTCTGTGCCTGATACAAATCCACATCCATCGGATACTTCGCACACGAGACGACCACATCCACCTTCTCATCTAACGGTGCCACAAAGACCTCATTCGCTTTGTCTATCGCGCCGTAAAAGGCTTCATGGATATCCCCGGATGTTACCGCATAGATCTCCTGATGCTTATCCAATACTGTCATAATCGTGAATATGTTGTTCTTCACTACTTTCAAGGCATCTATCATATCCTCATGCACAGGATTTCCTTCCAAAGCCAGCGTACAGGCGTGAGGAGAGAGTGCATGTTTGTGATTCTGTTCAATAGTACGATAGGAGGCGATTCCCGGAAGCAGGCCTTTTCGCCCTCCGGTATATCCTGCAAAGTAGTGCGGTTCCACTGATCCAATAATCAGTATCTTTTCGCTCTCCACTCCCCGTTTGTTCAGGTACATCTCTGTGCCGTTCTTCGATACGCCAAGATACACCATCTCATCATAACGTGCATCATGCACCAGAATGCGATCGGCAAATCTGGCATACTGTTTCCCGAAAATAAATTCATACTCTTCTGTTGTTGGTCCGCGGTGCACCCCGGTGGCAATCATAAAGGTTGCTCCGGCGTTATCCAGCTCATCGGCTATGGCCTCAATGACAAACCGGGTAGGAGTCGGCCGGGTACCGTCATTCACAATAACCAGCAGATCTCCGGGTGCCGTAAGGAACTCCGCAAAGCTCTGGCTTCCATAGACCTTAGTAAAGGATCTTCTTACCTCTGCTACAGGGTCATCGGTACTGAGCACCTCATTGGGTTCAAGTACTCCTGCTAAGCGGTCGGCTAATACTTTAACTGTCAGTGATCCTTTCTTGTACGGAACGGCTATTTGCATCTGTTTTCCTTTGAAACCTTCTCCATTGCCTCAATCAGCGGGAGCTTTTTCCCCGAGAGAAACCGGACCATTGCTCCTCCAGCTGTGCACACATAACTGAAGTCAGACAGATCGGTAAACCGGACCGCAGCACTCACACTGTCTCCGCCGCCAACTACTGAGTAACCGTCTGATGCGGCTATCCCCTGCCACAACTCCTCCGTCCCTTTGGCAAACAGCTTATCTTCAAACACCCCTGCCGGTCCGTTTACAAACAGCGTTCCGGCTTGTGCAATAATCTCCTTATAGTGTGCTATCGTATCACTCCCGATATCCATATACAGTTTGTTTAACGGCAAATCTGAGAGCAGCAGCTCTGCGAGCTGGATCTCTTTGCGCGCCCCCTCATCCCCATAAGCCAGGTCGCTTGGCATAAGAATGTGTCCTGGATAGGATTTTAGGTAGTTTTTTGCCTCTGCAATAAAGACCCCAAGGTTCCGGTCTTCGATAAACTTACTTACTGCAGATCCTAAGTCATGGCCTGCAGCAATAAGAAAGATCTCTCCGGTTACCCCAGTGGTAAGAATCGTATCTGCTGTTCCGTTTGCCAGGACCTGCTCCATCATCCCGAAGGCATCGGAAATCTTCGCACCGCCTAAGACAAATACGGCAGGGTGTACCGGCTCTTTCATCACCTTCGTAAGTGCACTGACTTCCTGATAGAGCAGCGGACCTGCGGCACTCGGCAGCAGTTCCTGAAATGCTACCATACTCGGTGCATTCCGGTGGGCTGCTGCAAAGGCGTCATTTATATAAAGATCGAACAAAGGGGTAAGAGAGCGTACCAGCCAGGTGTTCAGCATCTCTTCAGGACGCAGTTTCACTGCATCTTCAAAGGTAGAAATCTCCTCACACAGATACCGCAGATTACCAAGGATGACACACTCGCCTTCCTGCAAATCTGCAACTGCTTCCTGTGCTGCGGGGCCGCATACATCATCTATGTAGGAGACCTCACGTCCCAGCTTCCCGCTCAGCTTCTCTGCATGTTCTTTCAATGGAATCAGGTTCTGATAATCCAGAGTGTCGCCCTGATGGGCGATGACGGCTACTTTCGCACCCTCTTCGAGCAGCCACTCAAGAGTCGGCAGGCTCTTATTCATCCGGTTTTCGTTTACGATCCGTTTTGTTACCGGGTCGATCGGGGAGTTGATGTCCAGCCGCAGCAGAACACGCTTCCCCTTGACCGCAAAGCTCTCCATCGGAAAAAATCCGGGAGAATCAGGAAAGCCGGAAAAATCCATAGTTCCTGAGGTATCAGTAGTATCTTTTACATTGTTATTTTTCATTTTCATTTTCCAGTACTATTGAATTATTTAGAGTTAATAGAGATTTTGTTATCACCTCGAAACGATCGTAATATAAGGTTTTTGTTCCTGTCAGAGGACCAGTAGTCATGGAAACCAGATAGTATTCCAGCCCAATTGGATTAGTCTACTTATTCCACTTACCAATACCGAGGTACTCATTTGTCATTGCAACGGCTTCACTTCCATCTGTCTGCATACCCATTGCCGCCCTTATCCCATCAATTGTTTCCGGAATAGTAACTGCTTCCTGAGGAATATTTATGGCAAACATTAAGTCCTTTCCGGATTTTACGATAGATTCTTCCCATACAGCAATTTCAAACATATCTCCCCGGTCATTGTTAAGGAATCGTGCATACTTAAACAGTGATGCATTGCCGACAAATCCGTCATCAAGACTGACAACGCGAATTCTCGGATGTTCCCGCAATATTTCCAGAGACTCTTCCACAGTAACATCTTCTTTAGGGGTAACAACAAGGGTGATAATATGTCCATGGGTAACCGGTGTATGTACAAGAATTCCGGTTGCATCTACATGAGGCATAATGGTCATTAAGTCCAGACACTGATGGCTGGGAGCTTTGTCAACCTGAAGGGCATTGGTCAATCCACGATGATAATCACCCGGATCCGCCACCCTGCGGATGATGGTAATCGCAACTTTTTCAACGCCGATTACACGGTCTAAACAATCAACTGCTCTGACGAGTCCGGTGGTATTACAGGAGGTCAATTTCAGGAAATCTTTGTTCAGGCCTTTATCATAATTTGCATACCCATGGAAAAACACATCTGCAACAGAATTCTGCTCTCCACCCTGGAATATTGCTTTTTTATTATATTTTTTATAAAGCTCTTTGTTTTTTGCCCCGTTTCCTGCACTGGTTGCATCGAGGATGATGTCGCATTGCTGAATCAATTCTTCCAGTGTCCCTGAAACCGGAATGCCGGCTTTCTCGAACGCTGCATCGTTTACATTTTCCGGTTTATAGAGTTTATAAGGCATTCCCTGCTCATAAAGAGCCTGTACTGCCAATGTGGGGAAAGCGTCCGCTACCCCGACAAGTTCCATATCCTTCTGCAGGTCAACTCCACCCGCTAAACGTACACCAATTGTTCCATATCCTACGACACCTACTTTTACCATTATCAGCTCCTAAAATATTATGTGTTTTCTTTCATCAGAAGTGGGATGATACTATTTGCTGTTTCAACTCTGAATAAATGATAACACTGAGACTCTTATTGTTAATTCGTTCAATTTTCATGTACATAGCCTTAACTATAAAAAATAATAGTCTATATTATCATATATTTTCGTTTTTAGTTAAGTTACATAAGACAATTACAATACTGCCTTCAAAACATTAATATGATCCTGTCTAATTGATAATCTTGGAGATACAATTAAACCTATTGAGAACTCCGCAAATTCCGCAAGCTTGCACAGCGAATCCACCTGAATCCCCAAATCTGCTAATCCGGAAAATTCCATAGCAGGAGGAAGATTTGCCGAATTCGTAATACCGTGGGGAGAGTGAAATATCGCTCAGCACGGATACCCAACTCTTTAGTTCGGGTAATCTTAGGGAAACGCCCCTTACCCTGCAGACAGCTTTCTAATCTCAGTTGTTCTTCCCACACAGTTCTGTGGTATCTGCTCTTGTCCCATGATTTTCCTCCGTAATGTTTTTTGTTGTTGGCTAACATAATATAACAGGTTTTTCATGGGACTCTTTTTATTTTTTTTACCTGCGGTATTTTATATTACATTTCCCATTTTCTATGATAAATCCCATTCATCTTGACTTTGGAAAAGGGATATCACATACTTATACTGTGTAATAAGAGATCCAAACCAGATAAACATCGTTGGTAAAACACACTGATAATTAAAAAAGTATATATTGATTGAATGCACTTTATCCCCTGTCTTTAATTTGGAGTAGCTATGCATAAATTCTTATTTCTATTCTTGGTACTTACAGCAGCTCTATTTATCGGATGTTCATCACAGGAATCCCCAGAAAAACAGTCGCTTACTTTTTCAGTTTTATACAATGATGATCAAACTGCTCCTTTCCAGAAAGACTGGCTTATATTAGAAGAGTATGAAAAACAAAAAGGAGTGAAATTAGCAGTACAACTGGGGGATAACAATGATTATGAAAGATCAATCATTCAGGCCATTGAGTCAGGAGATGGCCCGGATATTATCCTGAAAGTTTGGCCGGATACCATAACGCAGTTTGCAAGCACTGGTAACCTGCTGGCCTTTAGTGATTATGAGTATTTGATGCCTAATTTCATGACCTATATTCAAGAAAATAATTTGCAGAGTGAACTGGATAAATTACGGCAAAAAAATGGAAAATATTATATCCTTCCAGGCTACCAACGGAAAATTCAGGTTCAGCAATGGATATACAGAGAAGATGTTTTTACAAAGCATAATCTTGGAACCCCACAAACCTACGATGAGTTACTTGATTCACTGATACAGTTAAAAAACCTCTACCCCGATTCCACCCCGTTAACCGCATGTTGGGGCGGGGCTCACCTTTTTGCTATGATTGGGGCCGGATATGGAATACCGGCAGGATGGGCAGGGACAAGATATTACGATGCAGATGAAGATCGCTGGCAGTTCGCTCCGGCAACAGAAAACTATAAGGCAATGTATACCTTCCTGAATCGTTGCTATGAAGCAGGCATCCTGGATCCTGCAGTATTTACCCAATCAAATGTAGAATATTATGACAAACTGGGAAACGGCAGCGCCTTCGCTACCGTAACATGGATCACCTCGGGATTTGCTTCCTGGAATAAGAAACTGCAGGAGAACGGGTACAGTAATGATGAGTGGAAGGCTCTCCCCGTTCCGGAAAGTACTATCGGTATAAAAGCCCTTCCTCCCGTTGACCCCTTCAGAAAGGGATTGATAGTACCCTCCACTGTAGTGAATGAATCATATTTTGAAGATCTGCTTAGTTTTCTGGATTGGGCTGTTTACTCAGAAGAGGGCAGAACTTTGACTACCTGGGGAGTAGAGGGTTTGACCTATGAAAACACACACAATGGGAAAAGTTTTCTTCCTACAGTAAAAACATCAAAAAATCCCGGCGGAACAATTGAGATCAACAAAGCGTATGGATTTGACATATTATTCAACTTGAATGAAAACGCAGAATTTGAAGATTATAAGAAACCGGCTGATATTGTAACATTTCTGGAGAGATCTCTTGAGGCAGATGAGGTCGCAGACATAAGCCCAACGTTTGTTTTAGATATGCAGTCCATCGAGGCACTTCAGTTGACAAATGAAAAAGTAGTCCCTTATGCAGCGACAACCGGAATCAAATTCATTACCGGAGAGTACTCTATTAGTCAAGATTGGGATACTTATCTCGTTGAGCTTGAAAAAATGGGGTATACCGTATTAGAAGTAATCTGGAATGATGCATGGGCTAAAATGAAGCAGGAAAATTAAGTACGTTATGAATAAACTTATGGGAGATTCAACCTCACCAAAAACTCACTTTCTGGCCTCAAAGGTTTTTCTGATCTTTCTCAGCTGCTGCCTTATTACCGCTTCGCTGTTTTTATGGAAAATTCAGGAATCTAAACTTACATCTCACCTATATCATCATATAGAATCAAAGGCTTTATCTATTTCACGGGAAACTGAGATTCACTATAGAAATATATTTACAGCATTAAACAGACTTGCGAATAATGGGATCCCAACTAATTTACAATCTATTGATGTCTGGAAAAATGATGCCGCTTTTTCTATTGATTCCTTTTCCGGCATCAAGAGTATCGCCTGGATTGATAAAGAGATGAGAATCCGAATGATAGCACCACTTGAAAGTAATCAAGCAGCTATCAATCAAAAAGTCCAGGATATTAGCCTGAACATATCAGATATACATCTCTGGATCCCCATATATAAGGGAAATGAACTGGAAGGCTTTATTCTTGGGGTGGTTAGTATCAATCAACTTATTTCACCTTTTACTGCAGAGTTACAAAATGATTATATGCTGAGGCTCTCAAAAAAGGGAGAGCCTGTTTTTTCCTTCGGGAGCTGGGTAAATCCGGATAATAGGTTTCTCATAAATCAAACAATTACTTTGCAGGACTCTGTAATTTTGGACTTATCAGTTGCCCCTACTCTGGAATTCCATACGGACGAAATGATAGGTTCCAGAACAACCCTCGCCCTTAGCCTGCTGTGTACATTAATTACTATATTCGCGGTCTATTTTGCACAAAAAAATTATTCCCTGTCACGGCTGAATGTATATCAATTCCGGGAGCTGCTGGAAAAAGTAGAGCTTATAGCAGCAACTCTGGATAAAGAGGCTCGTATTGTTTTTTGCAACGATTACCTGTTAAAAATTACTGGTTTTAAACGTGAAGAGGTTATGGGTCAAAATTGGTTTACCCGATTCTCACCAAACACCCCGGAGCACGAGAGAAATTCATTCCTGAATGAGTTGGCCAAAGACAATCTTGGACCACATGGAGAACTTCTGATTTTCACCCGAACCGGAGAGCATCGCTATCTGGCAATCAACAATACAATACTTAGGGATACTAAAGGCAGCATTGTGGGAGTAGCCAGTATTGGCGAGGATATTACTGATCGAAAACGTAATGAAGATGTTCTCCACCTGCAAAGTTCTGCCCTTAACGCTGCAGCCAACGCAATTGTCATCACTGATATATCCGGTCGGATAGAATGGATTAATCAGGCTTTCTGTGAATTAACCGGATATGTACAGGAAGAGATTATCAGCAAAAATCTGCGGGATCTGGTTAGATCAGAGCAGCAGGATCAGTCCTTTTACCAAAATATGTGGGATACAATCTTATCCGGAAAAGTATGGCATAGAGAGATTGTAAATAAGCGTAAAGACGGCACACTCTATACTGAACATGAGACTATCACACCAGTAAGAGATGGGAATAATAAAATCAGTCATTTCGTTGCCATAAAAATGGATATCTCCCACCAAAAAAAACTCGAAGCAGAAAATCAGAAACTGGCTGAACAATTTTATCAGTCGCAGAGATTGGATTCAATTGGGAAACTTGCCGGTGGTATTGCCCACGATTTTAACAACCTGCTCGTCCCAATTGTTGGCTATGCAGAACTGGGTATGATGGAAACTACTTCGGAGAATAGTCTCTATACGCATTTTGAGCATATCCAGGAGGCAGGATCACGCGCGGCAAATTTAACCCGACAAATCCTGGCTTTTAGCCGGCAGCAGATGATGGAGCTAAGAACGCTCGACCTTAATCAAGTCATTTCTGAGTTCCAGAAAATGCTTCGACATCTGATTGGAGAAGATATTGAACTCACAACACAACTGAATAAAAATCTTCACATGATAAAAGCTGATAAAGGTCAACTTGAGCAAGTATTACTAAATCTCTCAATCAATGCGCGTGATGCAATGCCGAAAGGGGGAAAACTGATCATTGAATCTGCTAATGTGACTTTAGAAGAGTCTGAAACAGCAAATATCCTGGAATTGACTCCGGGTTTGTATGTAGTACTTACTGTCACTGATACTGGTCATGGTATGGATGCCAAAACCCAACAGCATATCTTTGAGCCATTCTTCACTTCCAAAACGCGTGACAAAGGCACTGGATTGGGATTAGCAACAGTGTTTGGTATTGTGAAACAACACAGCGGCAGCATTCGGGTTACCAGCGAACCAGACAGGGGCACTACCTTTAAAGTCTATTTCCCTCAGACTGATACACCTGCAGCTACTGGTAAAACAAGTAACCCGGAAGATACTTTATTGCAGGGATCAGAAACAATTCTTGTTGTTGAAGATGATACCGAAGTACGACAGCTGGTCTATGAAACTCTGAATAATCACGGCTACAATGTGTTAGTTGCTGAGGAACCTGCTGCAGGACTTGTTCAGGCTAATATGTATCAGGAAAAAATCCATCTTTTACTGACTGATGTAATTATGCCGCAAATGAATGGTCCGGATTTATACAAGCAGCTGGTAATTATTCGTCCTGATGTAAAGGTGCTCTACATGTCCGGTTATACCGACAATAAAATTCTCAAGGAAAGCGTTTTGAAAAAAAACGTAGCCTTTTTGCAAAAACCTTTTTCTATTAATGGACTGCTGAAAAAAGTTCGTTCTGTTTTGAATTGATTAACATACCTATACAGTTCCTTTATCGGAACTTTTAAACCGGGTGTTTTTCAATTTTAAAAAGCAGCCTATTATCCCTGAGGCAATAGCAATTGACCTATAAAGCCTTCAACTATCCCTATTAAGAGAGCTCTTTTACCCTTTGTAAAAAAGTAAGCTGATGACACTGAGGGCAAGTGTTCCCACCATGGTTTTTAGGTACACATTCAAGGCAGTAATACTCTTTGCAAACGGGACAATAGTAGAGAATCCCCTCACCTTTTTCACCACACGAGACACATACACCCTGTTCTTCTCTCTCCCCATGTGACATTACATGACTAAAAGGTTGAGGAATCTTGTTTTGAAGTTTGTAAGGACTCCTTTTAAACAGTAACATTTTTACCTTCCTTTTATACTATTATTTATGAAGTGACCCGAAAACGGTGGGTTTTCTGAACGATAAACCAATTTCAACAAAGGATCTGTAATATACTAAAAGTTTAACTTTAAATAGATACAATAGAGAGATGACAATAGTTTATTTACATTTATTTAGCAGCCTTAATTGTCATTCAAGTATTTGAATTACTTTCTATAATTTTATTACTTATTGAATTGCTCAACACACTAAGACCGGACAGTGATGACTATGATGAAAGAATAAAATTCATTAGGGGGAAATTATTTTAACCGTTTTAAGAAAAGATATTTCATTGCATAATGGACAGGTGAAACTTCCCATTACATGTACCACACACCCCAATTCATAGTATTTTTTGCAAACCGGACAATAAAATATTTTCCCTGTTATAAGTTTCCCACATACTGAACATATTCTCACATCAGCTTCTTCGTGGGAAGAAACCTCATGCTGAAAATTCCGTGAAGTATGCCCTAAGTATCTATATACTTTTTTTTTGAATATTTTCATCCACTTTTCCAATTTACTTTTTTGGTTTGAGTACATCTAATTTTATAATCGTTTTTTTAATACCGATCAGGGAGATTGAAGTCAATTACTCTGATGCAAAATGCTAGTATTGGTTTATAGAATACAAAACAATAGGGCAAAACACAAGGTTGCACACAGCATATTGCTTTTTAAATTATAAAAACTTTGTATAACATGGATGTTTCTATTCATTTCAAATAATGGTAGTTGAAAAATCGCTGTCACATGCAGTCAGGTTCAATTCAGAGTTCCCTGCAGTGCTTCATGAAAAAAGAAAAACATTGCTGGGTGATATTGAATACACCATATCCCCTCTTCCTCATTACTTATCAGGCCAGATAGTCAAATTAATGAATACTGTTGATTGATAAATTGGATCATAGATACACTTACTGAGCATCCTCAGATCATTCACACAAAACTGCAGAATCAGCCGAACACCAGCTCTCCAAAATATTCCGGCTGGTGAAAATCCGGATTAGGAGTATGAATGGGGCACCAGCTCTGATATACCGGGTTCTGCAGATGGTCACCGGTAGTATAGAAGTTTGCCTGAAGGCATGTTCCTTTCAACATATCTGCATCGCATCCTGCCCCTGCATGCTGCGTTAATATCCCCACCTTCTGCATCGGCAACATGACAAGTGTTTCCCACCGAAATCGACTCTCCCCTTTCAGGCATCCGGCATCCCTTGCCCGAGTGGTGATTGAGCCTCTTCGAAAAATAGTGCTAACTGCTGCTTCACTCAGCCTTTCACGGTGCTCCCTGTCGGGACCAATCTGTGCCCAGCAGGTTCCCAACGGGTTGAATTCAAGATTTACATATGCAGGACTGGATGGCTCGGAAGAGATAAAACACTCAACACAACTATCCTGACACACCATATCCCAGTCACGGGTGTACCGCACCAGCAATTCATCTCCCTCTACGGTATACAGTAAACCAAGGATTGTCCCGGAATAGCCCATTTTCAGATCAGCTTTTACGGTTCCAAGGGGTTTGTCTGATTCAGCGGCTCGCCAGGTGCATGCTGAAATATCAATCTCCGGTAACGTCTCTTTAAGCAAATTCCGTGTTTGTGCAACTATTTTGTCAGGGTTTTTAGCTGCTGCACCCCGGGAGAATTTGGTCAGTTCAGCATAGAGATCTGATAACGCAGGTATATAGGAGATAATGGCTTGTTTCATTGCTGATTCCTTTTATTAGTACGTACTACTTAACCGATCGTAAGAGATTTCTTCAACTCTGCAGATGCTATCTCCACCAGCACAACTTTTAAGGATTCAGCGGCAGATTCCGGGGTAACAACCGTTAACGGCTCCCGGCTCTGCACATGGGATGCAAAATCCTGAATTTCATAAAAATATCCATCCTTTGTATCAAGTCCCACTACCTGTTTTTCACCATTTGCCGGATATACTACCAGTACATCTGGTTTTCCGGTATCAAGCTCTATTACTCCCTGTTCCAGTACAATAAAAGCACGCATTGCAAAACCATAGCTTTCAGTACAAATCCAGTTCCCTACAGAGGTTATGGTTTTATCAGGATATGCATAAAGGGTAGCAATATGACCAAATCCGCTTCCGAGAGCCTCTACACCGGAAGAGGTTACTCCGGTTGGTTTTCCAAACAAGTTAAGGATCATATCGACATCATGGATATGCAGATCAAATGCCGCATTCCCGGAGAGTTCACCCTTAAGCATCCAGTCATCGCTGCTCCAGCTGGGGGTCATGGAGTATCGGGAAAGTTCTGCTGAACGCACTTTTCCGTAGATTCCGGTATCTATCATACGTTTAATTTCCACATACATAGGCCAGTATCTGAGGCATTGTCCGACGGTCAGAAGCTGTCCGGTTTTTTTTGCCGCAGCCACCATCTCATCTGCCTCTTCACCGGTCAGAGCCATGGGTTTTTCACAAAATACATCGTACCCGGCCTGCATTGCTTTAACAGAAAACTCTTTATGGAGATAGGTAGGAAGGCAGATATCTACAAAGTCGAACCCTCCGTCTTTCAGCATCTCCTGATAATTTGTATAGGCTTTCGTACTGCTCAGGTCGATGTCCTGATCTTTTGTCTCTATATTTCCACCTGCCTCACTCAGCGAAGACAGCTGCAGACTCTCTTCATTTGAGTCGCATATTGCCGTTATTTCAACCTGTTCCAGAGAACTGTAAATCCCCAGGTGCATCTTCCCCATGAATCCCAATCCAACGATTGCTACTTTTGTCATTCATTACTCCTTACCGCCACATGTTTGTCTGCGGCTTGTGTCTCTACATTTGTTCAATTAGTTTCAGTGCGGCTATAGCTTTCTCCGCCGCTCCCAAAATCCCCGGTACATACTCCGCAGTATAGGGTCCGTTATATCCTATGGTTTTAAACTGCTCCATAACCTGTGGATAACAAACGTCTCCGGCCAACAGGTCGACAAATCCATTAATATTTCCTATAGCAACTCTAAAATCTTTCATATGTACGGCAAATATCCGGAATCCGAGTATGGAAATCCAGTGCTCCGGATGTCCATAAAGCATGATGTTTCCCACATCAAAATATGCCCCGACAATGGGGGATTCGAAGGAGTCGATAAAGTCCCGCATTTCAAGCGGACTCAGCAGAAAACGGTTCCAGACATTTTCAACTCCAAGGCGCACCCCCAGCCTTTCAGCATGAGGAAGCACTTGATTCAATGCTTCCCGAGCCCATACCATAACGGTATCATAGGACTGTGGAGGAAAATCATCGACAAAACATGCCGAAACCATACCAGGCAAATAGAGGATAGTATGACATCCGAGCCATGCGGCAATCTCAACCTGCCTGACAGCATCCTGCACCGCTTGTTTTCGGACTTCACTGTCAGGATGTGTGGGGGAAGCTCCCCAGGCAAGTCCGGATGCAAGGGTTTCAAGACCGATTCCCAGCTGTGCGGCTTCTTTCCTTATTTCTGCAGCTTCCTCTTTTGTCGTATTCGGGGTAACCGCAGCTCCCAGAGGATCAACGGTAAACTCTACAAGATCATACCCGAGGCTCTTTGCTTTCTTTAATACCTCTGATGCACTCAACAGCTCCCCATTTTCTTTTGGCGGGAAAGCCCAGTAATTTATACCTTTTTTCATCAATATGCCTCCTTACTAAGCATAACTTATCATTTTTTGCCCAAACTACCCTGTGTTTTGATAGACAGGGAACTTTTATCCTTTTCATAACTTACTGTTAACTATAAAATCAGGAAAAATTGTAGATTAATTCTAATTCACCCTATTTCAATTGTCAATATTAAAATTTTCATAAGATTTATCACTTGTCGTTTCCTTGACATCTCAAATTTTTCATATTATTATCAAATCTACAGATTCATTACTAACATTACGTTATCTATAAACAAACAGAAAAAAGGCCAATCAAGTGACAAGTATATATTGCAGAAAACAAAATTGGAGGTGTAGATGGAACATTTACGTATTCAATCAGCGGTAAATGCAAACCTCCAAAATGTAATAAATACATCATTAATTGTTCATTACGTCCGCAACCATGGTCCTGTTTACCGCTCAATAATTTCCCGGGACCTCAGCCTGAGTCTTCCGGCTGTATCCAGAGCTGTTGAGTCACTCCTTAAGCAGGGATATTTTGTTGAGAAGCGTATCATTACGCAAGCAGGCCGAAAAGCACATGAAATTGAGATTAACTCAAATTTAGGTATATCAATCGGGATAGCAATTGAGCTTCCATTTATCAGAATTGGCAGACTGAATATGGCCGGAGAGCTGGTAATGCTGGAAGAGGCTGATATCTCCATCAAGTCCAGCTCCCTGCAGGATCAACTTATAGAATTTATCGATCAGTTTATTTCACAGGAAATAGATAGTGAAGGCAACAAGATTCCGGTTGTGGCCATCTGCATTTCTGTTCCTGCTGCAGTGGAAAAAAGTCAGGAGGCAGTCTATGCCGTCCTTTATCAGAGTATGCATGAGTTAAACCTGAAAAAAATCCTGCATAATCGTTATCACATTCCGGTAATTCTGGAAAACAATGAGAACCTTACGGTTCTAGCAGAAAAATACTACAAGGGTGGAATCCCTGAGCAGGATGTGGTGTTTATCACTGTACATCATGGGATCGGGGCAGGATTATTCCTGAATGGTCAGCTCTATCGGGGGAAAAATGGTGCAGCTGGTGAGATAGGTCAGCAGCCTATCCATTTGAATCCTCTGGCAGGCCATTCCTATACCGAAACGTTTGAGTCGATTGCCTCTATTCACCAAATTCAGCAAATAGCTTTAAATGCAATCCACAGGGGCGATGGAGAAGACATCTTCGAAGCTGCAGAGTACAAATACCAGAACATAACACATCATTTAGTGAGCTCTATGGCAGCACAGGGATCTGAAAACGCCAGAAAGGTACTTGCCAATTACGCGAAAATTCTTGCTATCGGCATCAGTTCAGTCCTGGTAACTATAAATCCTGAATTGGTAATTCTGGGAGGCATGATTTGCGAACTGTATGATCCTGACACGTTTCTTATCAAACCACTCATTGAACATTTACAAGATCTGGTTCCGTTTCCGGTTCCGGAAATCAGGATGACCCGATTGGGGTTACATGCCGCTGTTTTTGGCGCCTGTCAGTATGCACTTGAAAACACGATATTCAGTGAGTTTCCTTACATTATTGGATGATAAATGAGGCAATTATTCAAATTGCCTTTTTAAGTGTTTGGTTATTTTATTTATATGAGGATCTTTCAAAATTATTAATTTTGAAAGATCTACCTGTTAGTTAGAAGTTTTTGGATGATTGTAACCCTTTGTAATATAAGAGGTTAATAAAAACTTCATAAGGCAATTTCCTAGAAAATCAATTCAACCG
>JABMQR010000098.1 GCA_013202335.1 Bacteroidota bacterium | reverse complement strand
CTGTCAGAATAATACCGGCAATACTTGTCAGTGTAAGCGTAAGGTTAAAAGCTGAAAGTACAGCGGTAATTATTATCAGGTTAAGAATCAGTGCTGTATCCGCAACAAATCCTGCCCTCCGATAATAAAAGAGCATAAAGAGTATTACGAGTGCAAAACCAACTGCTATAGCATTTAGTCCCTGTCGTACTGAATCCTCACCTAAGGAGGCTCCTACAGCCTGCTGATTTGCAACATCCAGAGCTATAGGGAGTGCAGCGGTTTTTAGCACAATTGCCAGGTCTGCTGCCTGATCAGACGAAAAACCACTCATCCGAACTGAATTTCTGATTGCCTCAGAGATTGTTGCCTGTGCTTTGATTTTCTTGTCCATAACAACAGCAAGTCTTTTATTGGTGTTTGTTGATGTCAATTTATAAAAAATCTCACCACCGCTTGAATCAAGCTGGAAATTTACTGTTGGTCTGCCGGTTACCGGGTCTGTGCTTGTTAATGCCTCAATGATATGTATACCATCAAGACCAACTTCTTCATACAGAACACTTTCACCAACTTCTTCATCAATACCATACGCATCAGCTGAATATACACCAACTACTATACGGCCAGGTGGTATAAAATCAGGTCGGCGGAGGCTTCCGTCATTATTATATTTTTCCGCAGGATTACTTTCGTAATGTGCGCTCAACAGTGTTGTTAACTCTTCATCAACTATATGGAATGCCAGACTGCCTTTACCTTTCAGAAAGGAGTTGACTCTTTCCGGGTCAGCAGCTCCGGGAATTTCAACAAGTATCTGACTTGTCCCCTGAAGTCTCAGCTCAGGTTCAGTCAAACCAAATTGGTCAATTCTGTTATTCAGAATTTCCAGATCCTGCTGTACGGCTACTGCAACTTCAGCGTCTGATACACTTCGTTCCAGTTTTTCCTCATAACCCGCTTTATCAGCTTCAAGCAGTATACTCATACCACCGCTTAAATCTAAACCAAGCTGCAGGGCTTTTCCTCTGAAGTCTTTCATGTCCAGTAAATCTGAACGATAATACTGCTCCAGAGCATCAAAGAATTTTTGTTCATTTGCAAACCCATTCATTACATTTGCTATAGCCCATGAACCGGGTACTTTAAGATCTGATGCCTTATAGTTATCTTTAGCAAGCCCCTTCATAAAAGAAAACTTTGAGGGAATTTGTGCTTCCGGATTGCTTTTTACGAGATCTTTAAATTCACGCAGATCCTGCGCAGCCTGCCCGCGGGCATATTCTTTTATTTGCTCTTTTGATCCTGTAGCCAGCTCTTTCGTTTCCTGTGGTACAAATGCGTACCAGGAAATTGTCGGGTATAGAAAATACCCGCACACAGCCAGCACAAGGAGCACGACGATTAAACGTCCACGTTTACTCATTTTGCTACTCCAATTGAGATAGAGATTCTGGAAAAACTGGAAACTGTCTGTTTCCCGCTATTTTTGCTCTACTCTTCTTTTTCAGTTTCGTCTGTTGTTTCTGCTTCTGGTTCTGGAACTTTTACTGCTGCTTTAGCGGGTTTTGCCTTAGTAGACTTCTTCGCCGGTGCTGCGACTTTTTCAACTTTCGCACTTTCACCTTTTTTCTCAAGAACAGTGGAAACTGCACTTTTGTTGAATTCAAGCTTTGTATTGTCATCAACTTTCAGCACAACAACAGTCTCTTTTACGGACATAACCGTACCGCGAATCCCGCCAATTGTAACTACTTTATCACCTTTCTTGACTGCGCTTATCATTGCTTTTGTATCTTTATCACGCTTCCGCTGGGGACGAATGATAAGGAAGTAAAAAACGACAATGATCAGCCCGAAAGTTATAAAGGTAGTTACCATAGAACCGCCTGAACCGCCTGCGCCACCTTCAGCTGATGCAAGTAAGAACGGCAATGAAGAAAATAATGTAGTCATAGTTATAGTAACCTCGCTAATCTTAGTAGATAGTATCGAGAAAAAATATCATGTTAGTCTGTTGATAGTCAAGGATTAACTGCCAAGATTATACACTGATTAAAGGCTTTGTGTAATTTTACAGATAAATATCTATTCTGCTGAAAGTTATGTGAGTAATCATTAGTTAGAACAATACTCACTGATCAGTTATTTATTTCAGACATTGTTACGGGAAGATGTCCAAAAAAGAGCAGCTCTCACACAATTATACTCTTTTTTATATCTTCTTCCACCTCAAATACACCCAGAAGCCGTTTCATGTCTTCAGCTTTCGTTAAATTAGTACCGGCTGAACTGTTATATGCATGTAATACAATTTGCATCTCAGCATCATCACCACTGTATACAGCAGAGCAGAAGGCGGCGCGAAAAAGACCTTTTTCAGCTAATGCTTTCGTATCAAGTTTTCCAAACTCCTTTTTCGCCTGACCGTCAATTACCGCAGAGTCGCTTTGATACCCAATACAAAAAACAAAATCCTCTCTTTTCATACCGCCTCCAAAGTTAATAGATCCTGAAAGGCATATCAAGCAAAAATCCCGGGCTTCAACCGATGCCCGGGATAAGTATACATAGTATATTGGCTTAAAGTCTACGAATGGATTAAGCCCTTCGGCCTTAATCTTTTGAGTAATTGGATTAAATCCTACGGATTTAATCTCGGGAGTTTCTACAATTTTGTAGAAACTCCTCTTGCACAGCTGAAATTAGCATCATGGAT
>JABMQR010000097.1 GCA_013202335.1 Bacteroidota bacterium | reverse complement strand
GGATAAGTATCCGGGATAAAATATTCCGGGAAATAGCCTCTAATACTCTGATTCATCGGGAATATATGAATGCTTTTCCTGCGAAAATTATCATTGGGAAGAATAGTATCTACTCGGAAAACAGTAACAAACCCCATGGTTCCGGTATTATAAATCCCGAAAACTTTTCTCCCTTCCCCAAAAATCCGGTAATTGCAGGGGTGTTTAAGGAGATAGGTCTGGCTGATGAATTGGGTTCAGGCATCAGGAATTTGGTGAAATATGGGAAGTTCTATTCAAACAGCACTCCCCAATTGGTTGAAAACAATATTTTCACTTGTACTATTTTACTCACAGATAAAGATCGCAGTGTAAATGAGTCTGTAAAATTGCGTAAAGGTTCGGAAAAAAGTTCGGAAAAAAGTTCGGAAAAAAGTTCGGAGAAAATACTTGCCCTTATAGGGGAAACACCGAATATTTCTGCTGAGTCGATGGCTACGCAGATAGGAATAAGCTCCAGAGCAGTTGAAAAACATATTGCAGCACTTAAGCTGAAAGGGCTGCTTAAACGGGTTGGTCCTGCAAAAGGCGGGCACTGGGAGCTTGTTAAAGGGAGACCCATAGAATGAATATGCCAATGAATATTGAAACATTGCTTTTCTATGGGTGAAATACTGCTTTTTCTTATCTTCCAATAGAAATATGAGCTGTTAAATTTTCGATCCAGGCTGTGTAATAGGCATCAGCTACCACGAGTAATTGTGGTGAGGAAATAGTTCCCTCGGCTTCGGTAGGAGCTCCATAAGAGAACCACTTTTCTATATCTTTGTCATACATAAGAACTTCAAAGCCGGAAGTTTTTGCACCAAGCAAATACATGTTAGATGCAGTAACTGTTGAACTGAATGGGGAAGTCAACCCGGAGCTTACAGTATCAAAACCTGTATCATTATCCTGGATAATCCACTCGTCATCGTCCCTTGTCTGGATGTTCCATGTGTTATCAGTCTCAAATGAGATAACTGATAGGAGATTTCCTGCAGTTCCTGTTGAAAAATGTTCATCAGAAGGAGAGAACGTCAGAGGTAATGAGTCATATTTTGACCAAATATCGCTGCTTGAACGGCTGACAATATCCAAAGTTGAAGAATTATTAGTATAGACTGCAGTGATATTATCACCATCAATAAATAGCTTTACCTGTTCAGGTATGCCGGAGATTAAAGCCGATGGAGGTGGGGAAATATCTTCCCATAAAATACCACTTGTTGTATCCAGAGATCTTGACCAAACTGAAAGCTGATCATCAGATCCGGTAATAGTACTGATATGTCCTGCATATAGAGTGCCGCCGGAAAATATTCCAGTGGAAGCTGTGAGAGAAACCGATGAAACTGGGTTGTCTGTAAATCCTGCTGCTCCAAAATCTGCATATTCCCATGATAGTACGTCATCATCATCTGTTTCGGTGGTAACTTCAATGACAGACACCTTTTTACTTTCCAATATATCAGCGAATCCAATATAGAGGGCATCGTCTGTATAAATGATGTCAAAATCAGGATTAGCCGGATCTACCTTTGGGGTGAAAGAATCATCAGTCAACAGCTCCGTAGTAAAAATAGTCTCATCTTCATCCTCCGGGTCTTCTTCCTCAATAATTCTTCCAACGTGCAATAATCCTGTAGTATCTGCATACACAAAAAAGAGTTGACTAGACGGGGAGAGGGTAACTTCTAATTTAACAGGCGAGTCGCTTGAATTTGTAAATATGGTTTCCCAGATTGGTTGGAGAAAAAAATCTATGTCGGCAGAAACCGGACTTAAAGCACTCTCTTTCGTATGCCAGTAGTTGTATGAGCTTATTTTGTAGGTATAGGTGTTTCCCAGTACCAGATCTTCATCTGCATCAATATAAGAGAGCTGCTCTGAACCTGTAGACCCGGTATAGAGAAAAGTTACACCATTCTCCGATCGGTAAACATTATACCCGCCGGAATTATCAGCAGCAGTCCAGCTTACCAGTATGGCAAGCTCCGCAGCAGTATCACCGGTAATCTCAATATCGTTAATAATCGGGATCGATGGATCCTGCTCGTAAAATCCAAAACATGAAGTAAGAGTGAGAACTATGGTAAATAGTAGGAGCGTATATAGTAGCCTGGAGCTTTTATTATTATGTGTATTCATTAGAAACTCCCTCCACCAATTGAAAAATCAATGGTAAAAGACGCGGTTGGATCCTGCGGATCGTCTGTAGGATTCTGAGCAAATAAACCTGCCGGATCAGCAAATTCAGTACCGCTTCTGCCGTATGTCAATCTAAGCCCCGCAGACACCGATAACCTGTCAATGATATTCCAACTGAGTCCGGGCGAGAGAATTCCCGATCCATCAGACAAGTTTCCAAGCCAGAGAAAATTGGCTGAGAGATCTGTATCAGCGATTTTGCTCCACGAGATCATTAAAGCACCGTAGTGCCTTCCGAAATTTTGTATATCAGCAAAGCCCAGTTCAGGAGGATCTGTATAATCATCCGGCTGCTGATCCTCAGGTTTTATTAATCCATTTGAGTCAGTATTCTGCATGAGATAGGCTGCAGAATCCAGAAGTGTTTTTCCATAATCGATCTCTGAAAAATCTGTATAGCCCTCACCGTTGAAAAAATATTGTCCGGCGATCATCATGCTGGGATCTGATCTATTGTAGGAGAACCCTATCGTACCGCTGAAAAAAAGCAAATTATCAATTTCGAAAGTATCCAAAGCAATGTATTTATCCTCATCCTCAACATCATCAGCAAATTCAGGCTGGTTTTTCGAGACTGCTACAAAAACTCTGTCCGATCCGATAGAAATCAATCCTTCACCGAAAATACTTACTTCACCGATTGAAGAGGAGAGTGTGGCAATTAGCCTCGGAGACTTTTTTAAGGAGTAATATGCGCCAAAACCCAATTCAGATTTACCGCTAACTATTTCCACTTTAGCTGCATAGGAAATATCCTCAGGCTTCTCAACCTGATCTGTAAGAATATAGAAATAGGCGTTATTGATAGCAAATGGGTATTGCAGTCTGAAGTTTAACGGTCCCTGGCGTTCTGCTGTAGGATCTTCTGCATCAATTGAATCAAGGTTTATGACATCAGCAGGGCTGAAGAAATAGCCGACACCCCATTTGACGAAACTTTTACCAAACCTGAAAAAGAGTTTGTCATCATATTGAAAATCGGAAAAAAGTTCCCGTACTCCCAGAGTTAAGGAAAGCGGTGAGGGATCGGTTTCCGGTTCCTCTTCGTCATCACCCGAATCAGCAGGAGCGGTGATACTAATGGAACCATCACCATTATCAAGAAATCCTAAACTGCTCACATCAAAACCGAGTGCATCAAATCCACCAGCTTCAGTTTCTATGAACATTTTTCCAAACACTCTAAAATCTGATTCCGGTCTTGCATCAAAATATAATGAAGTAGATACAGAGGGTGAAAGTGAGGATTCAGCATCACTAAAAACTATTCCGTTACTATATGATTCCCAATCCCATGCAAATCCCAGTCTGCCGGAATATGATCCGCCCCAGGTAAGGGCTTCGGAAACCAGGAATTGTTCGTATGTATCTGCACCCGACAGGTCTGATGAGACTTCAGTTATGCCTGAATCGCTAAAGAAAAGGTCATCAAAGTCATCTGTGATACTAAAATCATCGGCAAAGATATCATCAACAACAGGAGCTGCAAATGGATCCTCAAAATCATTGAACATGGCATCATCAAGTGCGGGAATATCGTCATCTGAAGAAGAATTAAAAGAAAAAGGATCAATAATTCCTGTATCCTGGGCAGCCAGTGCGAACGAGATAAAAGTAAAAAGCAGTATGAGTAAATAAACTGATTTTTTTAGCACTTTCATTTATTAACCTTTTCAAGATATGCTTTCGTAAATACATAGTCTGGAAGTGCACCAATTGAAGGATTGGTCATAGTAATCTGGGTTTTTTCACCGACGTTAAGCATGTCCACCATAAGGATTCTCGTCGGCAGGTACTTGTTTCCAACTTTTACATAATTTAAATAAGCAGAACTTCTCATCAACCTTCCGGAATATCCATATTCATCAGATTTCATGGGAAGGGTGGGGCTTTGCCGAACCCAAAGTTTCATTTCCGGATACGGTACTTCATCATTCTTCGCTTCAAGATTGAGAATATATACCGGAATATTTCCTAATACGCCTTCCTCATGAGAGACAACAGTATAATCATCAGCAAGGGTCTGAACCATTAAATCATTATTTTTGGCATCAGAATTCTGTATATTCTCTTTAGCTGAGGAGTGCTCAAATTTTCGGCTTTCCGGATCATAGAACCAGAGATTATCTTCCAACTGCAGAAAGCCCTGTCCTTTTTGTACCTCAGGAGAGATGATTATCATCAAAAACAGGTCTCCAACGTCTCTCCGAAATAATCGAACTTCCAGTACTTCCCGCTCTTCACCCGGTTTTTCAGAGACAATAGTGTAAATTGTGGTGAAATCATTATCACCAAAATTCTGTAGGTTATCTATATCCTCAAGAATCTGCCCATAGTTGTCCGATGATAAAGCGGGTAGAAGCACAAGGGAGAAAATAAGCGTAATAAAGATTACTGCTTTTTTTATAGGTAAAAATGTAAAAGAATTCTGCATGCTCAAAGACCTCATTTGGTAAGTATTGCATAGTGTTTCTCACTATCAAATTTTTGTAAAGAATGACCTGTAGTCAGAAGTTTTTGATTGAGTATAATTACTAAATTATAACATATTACATATTCATAATCAAAAACTTCAAAAGTCAATATCATAAAATGATATTGGCTACTTTTCCGTTGAAAGCGCTAATGCCGGTTCAAGTTTTGCAGCCTTATCAGCCGGTCTGAATGCAGCCAGCAGAGTAAGGATGGTGACTATTACCAAATTCAGCAGGACCTGAAGCGGTGCAAGTTTAAAAGTCATATAGCCATTTTTCAGCAGCATGAATAACGGAGTGTCAACTCCCCAGTATACCCGAGAGATGATAAACATCGTAAGACCGGAAAGTACGTATCCGGCAAGGATTCCGCCTAATGAAAGAAAGAATGCCTCAAAAAGGAATAGAGTGCGGACCTCGGAACGATGCATCCCAACAGCACGCATAGTACCAATTTCCTGAATTCGCTCAAACATAACCATTCTAAACGTATTTGTTATTCCCACCATAATTATAGCAAACAGCACAAGCATAATGATCAGGCCGGCAATGTTCAGAATACGAACGATCTCCTCAACCTCACTCAGGATATCATTAATAGTAGACATCCGATATTTTACCCCAATCCACTCCTCTTCTTTCTGCTGTTCAAGGATTGCCATGAAGGGATTTTCATCCCCGTGGGTTTCCCTGCTGAATAAACTAATTCGTTTTTCCAGTTCCGGCAGCAGCAGTGCTGATGCCGGATCAGTATCGATCAGGTCATTGAGGTAAATTCCCAGTGTTAGATATTTATCTGAATCAATATTTAAAAGCTCATTAACATATTTGATGTTTGCATAGCATGAAATGGATCCGAAAAGACCAGTATCTATACTTATTGCTGCAATAGTAAAATCACCTGCTGTTTGCTGTCCGGTATAGGTCTGCATTTTAACAATTACATGATCCCCAAGCTGTACATTTAATCTTTCAGAAATTTTAGAGGATACAATAATCCCACGGGGATCGGATAAGTTGTTAAAAGAACCTTCTCTCAGAATTATCCTGTCCTTGAAATAGCTCTCTTTTTCCCAATCAGCTCCGATTATGGATTGGTTGATTCCATTTCCTTCGAACAGAAGGGTCCCTCGGATTTCAGAACGTTTTGTAAGAAAATCATACTCAATACCTGAGCTGTCGATGGCTTCCATTATCAGTTTATCATCGCGAATGAGATATAGGTCTTTCCCGGTAGGTGACTTTTCTACACCATCAATAAAGATATGGCCTGCCATAAGGTGTGAGAAGTTTTCACCAACGTTTTCTATAAAGCTTCCGGTAAAACCATTTATAAGAGTGATAAACAATATCCCAAAAGCAATTGCTGAACCGAGAAGTACTGATCTTCTCTTCTGTCGAAACAGGTTCCTTAATGCAAGTTTAATTAATTTCACAATCCGCCCCTAAATGCTGCTTATAGCCTTAACAGGCTGAATCTTAAGTGCCACAAATACAGGATATAAGTTGGCCAGTATGCCTATTGCTATCACTACTGCCAGATTCATCGCAAGAGTTGAAATGTGTACCACGGGATGCAGTACCGGTCCGGCAAACAGGACTTCAACCAACGTATTACCTGCCTTAATATTAATCAGGGATACAATTCCCAGGACCCCTAATCCAAGCAGCTCACCAATGATACCAAATACTAATGTTAGTAAAACGATCTCAGTGGTAAACATTGCAGAAACAAATCCTTTTCTTGCTCCCATAGCACGCATAGTTCCTATCTCTTTTTTTCTCTCCATAACGGATATGAGCAGGGTGTTTGTTATAATAATTAGAGCAACAAATGCTACAAGCAGTACCGCGACATTAAAAACATTCCTGATTACATCTGCGGTGGAAGAGAATGGTCCGGCTGCACCTTTCCAGTCCATTGCCTGGGCTGCGATGCCTTCCTCTATAAACCACTCATTCAGATCAGAAACTACACGGTTGGTTCGCCGCTGGTTTTTCAGACTGAGAAGGATAAACTCATAACTTCCTGAATCATTTCGCAGTGATATGGCCAGTGAATTTTCCACTGATGTTTCAATATCACTATTCCCGACTGGTTCTTCAGTTTCTGCAAATTCATTATCAGCATTTTCAGTTGAAGATCCCGCAAAAGGGTCAAGGAATGTTGATTCTTCAGTTTCTGAACTATCAGATAGAGCAAAAGGATCATCAAATACATTGGTATCAGAGATAGCGAATGCATCGCTAAAAGCATCATCACTGAAAAGATCATCAAAACTATCTGCTTCCAGAAGGGCAGTCTGAGATGCATCAAGAACTATCTCATTTGATCCACCAGCATTGATGGCTTTTAATGCTCTGAGTGTTGGTATATCAATATAAGAGCTCATATTTACACCATCAGTTTCAGATAGAAGCTTGTAAAATCCTTTTACTTCAACTTCCCGTATTTTGATTCCCGTGTCGCTGAACCCTGTCAGCAGTATCGAATCACCAATATTGAGAGTTAGTTCAAGCCGCTTTTCGATAATTTTTCTGTTGCTCTGGGTGAGAAGTATTCCTGTTTCTCCTGGTTTAAGAAATTCTCCCTCAATGATAGTTATACGCTCGAACATTTCCCGATAGGATTCCGGCTCGATACCAAATAAAAGAGTCATTCCCCGGGAATCAGGGTCTTTCTGTCCCTCAACACTGATCGCAGCAAAACCGGTTACTTCAGGAGTATACACTTCAACATCATTTCTGGAATCAAGGTATTCCAAAATTCTCGCATATTCCGGTATTCGTGGGGTTGGTTCTATTCCACCAACAGACTGAACACCAAATATTGAGAGTTCATCCTCAGAGATTCCGCCGATAAGTATGTCACCGGTATAATTCTCTATAAAAGCTTCTTCTATTCCTGTTGTAGCGGTATCAATGAGGGATGTACCGATGGTCATTATCATTATCCCAACAGCTATGATAATACCAATAATAAGTGTTTTGGATTTATGCTCACGGAGATTCCGTAAGGCAATTCTGAAAATTACAGCCATTTACTTCTCCCGCCGATATTCAGAATTAATAAGCCCATCTTTTAGCTTGATAATATGTTCTGCCAAATCCATGATCGTAGGGTCATGTGTTGAGAATATAAAGGTAGTATTCATCTCTTTATTTATTTTTTTCATTAAACCTATTATTGATTCACTGGTTTCTGAATCAAGATTTGCTGTGGGTTCATCTGCGAGCACCAGTTCGGGTTTAGTTGCAAGAGATCGCGCGATAGCCACTCTCTGCCGCTGTCCTCCGGATAGTTCATTCGGTCTGTGCTTTGCCCAATCTGTCAGCCCTACCTCTTCAATTAAATATTCTGTCCACTCTCTCCGTTGTTTGGGTTCTACGGTATTTTTTCCTAAAAGAAGGGGGAATTCTATATTCTCATAGACATTAAGTACAGGAATAAGGTTGAAGGACTGAAAAATAAAGCCGACAAATTTATGCCGTAATTCAGTTATTTCACGATCGGTTAGTCTGCTTGTTATCTGGCCGTTCAACTCTACAGTTCCTGCCGTTGGAACATCGATACAGCCGATCATGTTGAGAATTGTTGATTTTCCTGAACCTGATGGTCCTGCAATAGAGATGAAATCACCTCTGACTATATCAAAAGATACACCGTTTACCGCGTGTACTTCAGTTTTTCCCAATGGGTAAGTTTTTTTGACCTCTTTTAGTGATACAATAGCCACAATTGCTCCTTTTGCAGAGAATGTCTAATTCGGTCAATAGCAAAAACCGATATCATGTAACAATGTTTTATCTGCGTAGTAGTGTATTAACTCTAAAATATGCTGTAAGCCGATATTGTTACGATTTATATTTGTATTGAATTCACAATACTTTTAATTTAATTTAATCCCGGTAAATAGTAAACGAATCAAATAAAAATCTTCAATTATTTTTTTTGACTTTTGAAATTAATTGACATAAGAAACTACTGAATTTTAACTGACTTGAAAAGGGTGGGATGAGAAACAGTATATCTGTTCCCCCATCAGAGAATTAGCAGGTAAATTTGTTCTATTTTTTCACCCATTCAATAGTAGATAAGAAAAACCATAACTGATAACTAATTACTTGAAACATTTCCCACCCTTTTCGAATCAGTAAATATTGAATATTTTTTAATATTTGAGGCTCTTTCAAAATTAATAATTTTGATAAATCCAAATC
>JABMQR010000096.1 GCA_013202335.1 Bacteroidota bacterium | reverse complement strand
ACCTGGAATAAAATACACTACCTATGCAGGAGAGTTGTCAGTTAAAATTCATTTAAGTTAATATCGAATTGTATCCTTGTTTTAATGTCAGGTTATATGATGGGCACACCGCAGGACAGATAATACCGTTTATCAGCTATCGGGGTAAAACCGTAGTCTATATGGCAGATCTAATCCCGTCAAGTGCTCATATCAATCTTGCCTGGAATATGAGTTATGATGTACAACCACTTATAACACTCATAGAAAAGGAACAATTTCTAAAAGAAGCTTATGAAAACGAATATATACTGTTCTTAGAGCACGATGCTTATAATGAATGCTGTACAATAGAAAAGACCAAAAAGGGATTCCGGGCTAAAGAGACTTTTACTCTTGAAGAATATTTCAGAGAAAGTTGATCAGGAGTAAGTAAACAAAAACTCGATAAGGTACCTGAAGCAATAGAGAAATAATAGTATTGAGACAGTAACATCAATAGCAATTAACCACCGGTCAGGTATTAACTTTCGGGCATAAATAAATGAAGTCAGTATCCTGAGAAATAGCTGAATAAGGAAAAATAAGAAAATCAGAAACCCATTAGAATTCCACTCCCGTGCTTTCTCAAAATTTCCCCTTACAATCTCAGAAAAGCTGTGTGACAATCCGCAGGAGGGACAGGGTTTTCCAAGGATATCCTTATGTACACATCTTACAGGATAGTTGTCCTGTTGTGGAGAAAAAAAACCGGAGTAAATGAATATCATTACAATTACTCCGGCAAAGATCATATTTATCCTATGGTAGGTATTAAACCAACCGGGAAATTTTTTCATTGATACTATTTAGTATCTGTAGTATCTTCCAATTCCTTCACAAACTCTTTCATTGCTTTCCCTGCGGCCTTTCCTAATTTGGCTGCTTTTTCCTCGTCGGTTAAGTCACTATCTTCTTCAAGTCTCTCCATCGTTTCTTCCAGATCTTCACCAATTTTTTCCATTGACTTTCCTACATCTTCAAAGGCGTCATCAACTGCTTCTTCAATATCTTTCCCATACTCACCTTCAAATTCATTTTCGAATTTTTTTGCAACTTTTTCAATTTTATTCTTGATATTCCCACCCTCAGTTGCCACAGCGGCAAAGAAAATTATTTGAATAATTCCGATACTTATTGCAATGATAGATACAACCAATGCGCCAATAATTACACCCTTACTGCCATTACCTTTGTTTGCCTGTGAAAAAGCGACCAGGGTCAAAGCCAGTGCTATCACGCCTGGAATAATTGCTATCCAACCGATACACGGTATTAATGCCAGAATTGCTGCCAGTATACCGATAACAAGACCTGCAACCCCCAGGCCCTGTCCTGCTGAAGTTTTTTGTTCTTCCATGTTTTTCTTTTTTGTTACAATCCAAAGATAATAAAAAGATGTTATTCTTCAATTGTATCAATAAGTATCTCCAATAATTTCACTGCAGCATCAGAAACAGGGGTGCCCGGACCAAAAATCCCGACAACACCTTTATCATAGAGGTATTTATAATCCTGTGAAGGAATTACTCCCCCGACTACTACCAGGATATCTTCACGTCCAAGTTTTTTCATTTCATCCATTACCTGGGGAACGAGTGTTTTATGGCTTCCTGCCAAACTTGAAATACCAAGCACATGAACATCATTTTCAACAGCCTGTTTTGCTGCTTCATATGGTGTTTGGAACAGGGGACCAATATCCACATCAAATCCGATATCAGCATAACCTGTTGACACTACTTTTGCACCACGGTCATGTCCGTCCTGTCCCATCTTTGCAATCATTACCCTGGGTTGACGGCCTTCGAGCTGAGCAAATTTTCCTGCAAGCGCTCTGGCTTTTTTGTACATTTTATCTTCCATTGATTCTGATGAATATATTCCTGAAATTGAACGTATTACTGCTGTATATCTCCCGGCAGCTTTTTCAACAGCCATTGATATTTCTCCCAATGTAGCTCTTTTTTTCGCTGCATCAACCGATAATTCAAGTAAATTGGCTTTACCGGAATTACACGATGCGGTTATTGTTTCAAGTGCTTTAATAACTTCTGCCTTTTCCCTGTTTTCTTTAAGTTCTCTGAGCCTGTTAATCTGCGATTTCCTTACTGAAGCGTTATCTACTTCCAAAATTTCAATGGGATCTTCTTTATCAAGCCTGTATTTATTAATACCAACAATAACATCTTTCCCGGCATCAATTCTTGCCTGTTTCCTGGCTGCTGCCTCCTCAATACGCATTTTAGGAATTCCCGTTTCAATAGCTTTAGTCATACCTCCCAGTTCTTCAACCTCTTCAATAAGCTTCCATGCTTTTTGCGCCAGTTCATCTGTAAGATTTTCAACATAATATGACCCTGCCCATGGATCAACACTTCGGGTAATCCGTGTCTCTTCCTGTATAAATAGTTGTGTATTACGGGCAATTCTCGCTGAAAAATCTGTTGGTAAGGCAATTGCTTCATCCAGTGCATTTGTATGCAACGATTGGGTATGCCCCAGGGCAGCTCCCATAGCTTCAACACAGGTGCGTGCAACATTATTGAACGGATCCTGCTCGGTAAGACTCCAGCCCGAGGTCTGACAATGGGTTCTCAGTGCCATCGATTTTGGATTCTTCGGATTGAATTGTTTAACAATTTTTGCCCATAACATGCGAGCAGCACGCATTTTAGCAATTTCCATAAAATGGTTCATCCCAATACCCCAGAAAAAGGATACCCGGGGGGCAAAAGAGTCAATATCCATACCTGCCCTGATACCGGTTCTTAAATATTCCAGACCATCAGCCAGTGTGTATGCCAGTTCAATATCCGCCGTAGCACCCGCTTCCTGCATATGATACCCGGATACACTAATAGAATTGAAATGCGGCATATTTTTAGAAGAATATTCAAATATATCAGCAATAATCCGCATAGACATTTCAGGGGGATATATATATGTATTACGAACCATAAACTCCTTGAGTACATCATTCTGAATTGTTCCGGTTAATTGTTCAAGCTTTACCCCCTGTTCCAAAGCAGCAACTATATAAAATGCCAGAATCGGCAAAACCGCTCCGTTCATTGTCATGGAGACAGACATTTGATCCAGTGGTATCTGGTCGAAAAGTACCTTCATGTCAAGCACAGAGTCAATAGCAACTCCTGCCTTCCCAACATCCCCCACAACTCTTTCATGATCAGAGTCATAACCCCGGTGAGTAGGCAGGTCGAATGCTATGGACAATCCTTTCTGACCGGCAGCCAGATTCCGCCGGTAAAATGCATTGGATTCTTCGGCAGTTGAAAAGCCGGCATACTGACGTATAGTCCATGGACGCATAACATACATTGTAGAATAAGGACCCCGGAGAAAAGGTGGTAATCCCGCTGCAAAATCAAGATGTTCCAGTTTATCTATATCTTTTCGTGTAAATACAGACTTAACCGGTATCTTTTCAGCTGTCTGCCAATCTGATGCTATTTTATGTTGTTTCTCCCAGGCCTCATCACTTATAGTTGATTTTCCAGGTTCTTTATAATCTATTTTTGAAAAATCCGGTTTTATACGTTTCATATTTGCAATTTAACACGCTGATTTATTACACAATTTTTAATTCGTGCTGAAATCTTCTCAATACATCCAGCACATCCGTTTTAATATGTATAAAATATTTATACCCGGTTTCTTTCAGGTTATCAATTGATTTTTTCGGATATCCTGCAATAACCAGAATTGTCTTGTCACTTAAACTCTGATAGATTGTGTCTGCAATTTTGGGATATTCCTCATCCGAACTGCATAAAACAACAATTTCAGGATTTCTCTTCATTACTGCATTTAATCCTTCTTCTACTGTTTCAAAACCTATATTGTCAACAATATTAAAACCGGCAATGGCAAACAGATTTGTGGCAAAAGCAGCCCGGGCTTTTCTCATTTTCTTATCCCCGTATGTAAAAAGGAACACTTCAGGAGTTTTCCCTTTATATTTCCCGGTGTTCATTCGCAATTCTTCGAATGCTTCAGCAAAACGAATTTTTTTCAAGGGTTTGGTTACCAGGTTATCCGCAGGTATAATACTCTCACTGCTTTCCCCGGTAACGTTTTCAATTGCAGATTCCAGGGTATTAACATACTGATTAGTTCCAACCAGCACCTCTTTCCGTAAAGCCAGGTTCATGCACCGTTTCCTGCATAATTCCTCAATTTGTTCCTGTATAAATCCGTTCTCTAATGCTACAATGTATCCTCCGTCTTTTTCTATTTGCTGAAATAGTTTCCATGTTTCCGAAACAAGTGAATCTGTTAATGATTCAATATAATATGAACCGGCTGACGGATCAGTTACCTTATCAAAATACGCCTCATTTTTAAGTATTATCTGTGTGTTACGTGCTATTCTTTCTGAAAAATCAGAAGAATCCCTGAAATTCCGGTCAAACGGTTTTACATATAACGAATTTGCACCTCCGATCGCTGAAGCCATTGCCTCGGTAGTTGTCCGTAACATATTCACATATGGATCGTAGATCGTTTTATTAAAGTCAGATGTTTCAGAATGGATGAAAGTTTTTAAACTATCTTCCGATTTTGGCTCCCAGGCTTGTACTATCCTGGCCCACAACATTCTTGCAGCCCTCAGTTTGGCAATTTCCATAAAATAGTTGGATCCCGAACCCAGGTTAAATTGTATATTTTGAGCAACCGGATCAACCGGCAGTCCCATTCCGGTTAATACTGAAAGGTATTCATTTCCTGTAGCCAGACTAAATGCCAGTTCCATTACTGCTGAGGCACCTGCATTACAAAAACTTATCCCGTTTACACCGATCAGCCGAAATGAATGGAACCTTTTACCCCAATTTTCAATAAGTCCGGCTGCATCATTAATATCCTGCTCCCTGTTTGTAATGTATTTTCCGTTATTTGTAAGATACCCAAAAGGATCAAAATTTGCAGAACCGGTAACTTTGCCGGCCTCAGTTTTTCTCTTTTCAACTATCTCCGCGAACAGGGAAACAAGTTTTGGAGTTTCTGTGCCGGAAAGGAAATTGATACCTGTTTTTTCCAAATCTATTCCATCCAGCAATTTTTCAAGATCACCAGAAGTTTTTACAGCACCCTTTTTTATAATAAATCCCAGCGCTGTAGCTCCTTTTTCCAAAACACGAAGTGCCTTGCGGTTTGCTTCTTCAGGCTGCTTTACAAGAATATCCTCACGGATATCCCAATTGTTTCCATACTTACTATATCCCCTTGTATAAGGAAATTCTCCCGGATGAGAGTTTAGGTAACCAAGTTGTTCAAGATGTTCAGAGCGATAATATGGTCTTACACTAATATCCTCCGGAGACTTCCAGACAAGTTTTTTTTCGTAATCAACCCCTTTCAGGTCTTGTTTAATTTTCTCTTCCCATTCCTCTATTGAAACTACAGGAAAATCTTTAAACAAATCATTGCCTTTTGTTCCTGACATATTATTTTTTTTATTCGATACAAAATTAATGGTTTTTTAGATGATTTATCTAATGATTTATGTCATTCTATTTAAGCAATAGAAATAATGCATGACAAAATGGAAGATTTTCGCTATACTTTGCATTTTTGCCGACTGTT
>JABMQR010000095.1 GCA_013202335.1 Bacteroidota bacterium | reverse complement strand
GGTATATTTATAGGCTTGGAGCTTATTGACTGCGGCCCCTCGTGTACATTAAGCATAAATCCAATTCCGTGCCCTGTTCCATGACCGAAATTCATTCCCAGGTCCCAGAGCGGCTTTCTGGCAAATGCATCAATCTGATATCCGCAAGTGCCTTCAGGGAATTTTTGCCGGGCAATCGCAAGGTGTCCTTTCAGAACCAACGTATACTCACGTATTTCCTGCTCAGTTGCCTCACCTACCAGTAAAGTTCTGGTAATATCTGTTGTTCCTCCATCATACTGACCCCCGCTGTCAAGAACAACAAGCCCATGTCCGGTAATTTCAGCAGCAGATTCAACTACAGCAGAATAATGACAGAGAGCTCCATTCTCCCTGAAAGCCACAATAGGAGAAAAACTTTCGCCGAGAAAGTCTTTCTGCTTTACCCGGTATCCAAGCAGAATCTCTGCCGCTGATACTTCATTCAGTGTCGGTGAGACTTTATTCAGCGCCGTTGAGGGTTCATTCAACGCCGCTTTCCCTGCAGTCCGTTCAAACCAGCACAAAAAACCAACCATTGCTGCTCCATCCTGTTTGTGAATGCGGCGCATCCCCTCCAACTCAACAGAATTTTTAACAGCTTTTAAATCAGTGGTAATATCACGTCCTTCAACAGATTCTGCGTGAGACACTATTTCCTGATATAATCGCATATTTGTCTTTTCCGGAGAGAGAAATACTCTGCTTCCCTTTTTAATGTAGTTTGTTATTCTGTTAAAGATTTCACCATAGGGAATAATCTCAACAACATTGGATAATTGTTCCCGAACTATATCCGGTAATTTATCACTATCACAGAAAAATACTGATTTTTCTTTCCCAAGCAATAGGTAAGAGAGAAAAAGAGGGTTGTGAGGAACATCTGAGCCTCGTAAATTTAATACCCAGGCAATATCATCAAGACTGGACAGCAGCAGATACTCTGCATTATGAGTATTTGATGCAACAGTCAGAACTTCTCTGATTTTTTCTTCCCGTGACTTTCCGCAAACAGTTTCAGGAATCTCCTTCACTATATTTACAGGAACTCCTGGTCGATCTATCCACACATTATCCACAAGATCCTCAGAGGTTTTAAACAGGATGTCCACAGCAGAGAACTGCTGTATAAAATTCTTATATTGCTCAGCTGACAGCTCCTCGGCAGCTGCAGAAACGCAGGCTCCGGTATGGAGTTCACGCTTAATCCACTCAGCAGGTTCCGGAACCCCGGGAATTCCCTGCTTGAAAAGAGCTATTCCTGAATTTTTCAACTGATTCTCCGCCTGAATATAATACCGGAAATCTGTCCAAAGTCCTGCTTTTCCCTGGGTTATTACCACCGTACCGGCGGATCCTGTAAATCCGGAAATCCATTCCCGAACCGCCCATCTCTGAGGGGTAATTTCACTTTGATGGGGGTCTGCTCCCGTAATAATATATGCATCTATCTCCTTACTTTTCATGTTTTTTTGTAAGGCTGAAATTCTTTCTCTAATGTTCATTGCTGCTGTCTCCCGCTCAATAAAAAATGCTTCCGATACCATGCAGTATAGATTATTTACAGCATCTCTTTAAGATACTGATTCTCTCTTGTAAGGTAAATGTACAAAATTCGTTTTAAAAAGAACGAAGCTCGTTATTAGATGAGTGAAGCTCGTCCTGTGGTTATACCATAATGCACTTCAATCAGTGCAGAATTATTATTAATCATACAGATTTCTGTTTCTTTCGGCAGTCTCACAATAACATCACCAGCAATAAGAGTCCCCTCTTTAAAGGTAATTGTAAGTTCATTATCTTCCTTAAAAACCTGATCAATCTCTGAAGCTGGAAAAAGACGTCCGGTTGTTCCAATAACACTCCAGGGCCTTACCGGGGCTTTAGAAAAACACATAACATCATATCCTTTCAGTTTGAACTGCCAGCCTCCCGGGCCTAAGCCGGTCTGTTCACTATACCATCCTGTTCCGGTATCACCCTTCAGGGTAATGTTTCTGGATTCACCCGAAACATTTACATAGGCTGCATAGGTGCGTTTTCCTATTTGGAAATCCACAGCATATAATCCTTTATCAGATTCAACTGATATAATGCTTTTTTCTGTCATAGGAAAAGATGTATAATATTGCTTAAGCTGCTTTTCTGAGTATGTATTGATGTCATCAGAGGTAAAAATTAATCCTCCAAATAAATTGTTTACAAAAAAGAGAACATCTTTTTTGTCATGAGAAAGCTTATTGTTTTCATCGCGAAGTATAAAAACGTCGGGGTCATTAAGGAAAAATCTTTTATTTAAGTGTTGTCTCCCAATTGTACTTGTTAAAGAGTTTATGGTTGATACTCTTTCCCGGTATCGTAAAAGCTTAAGTCGTTTATCTTCCCAGGTAAGAGCAACATCGCTTCCAATTCTACAGTAGTCAGCTTTGCCGAAAGCACTACCAAGAGGAACCCCGCACCCCAGCATCAATTTATTAGCAGTAATTTCACGAAGAAATTCCATACCTTCATACATTATCTGACCACGGGATTTACCATCCCGCGGGATGAGGGCTGCTGCATACAGAAAATCCAGTTTAACCATCCCAAAACCCCATGTTTCCAGGACTGTACGAAAAACCATCCGTAAATAGTCCCTTACTTCAGGGTGATCGATATTCAAACCATAAAAATTACCACTCCAGTTAAAAGGGTTATATCCCGCACGAACCAACCCATGTTCATCCCTTAAAATCCAGTCTGCATGATCCCTGCATAATGCTGAAGATTCTTCAGCGGCAAAAGGCGCCAGCCACAATCCAGGAGTATAGCCTACTTTCCTTATTTCCCGGGCAATTTGTGCCAATCCATTCGGAAATTTATCATTTATTTTCAACCAGTCACCAACAGCTCCCTGCCAACCGTCATCAATTTGAAAAATATCTATAGGTATTCCACGATCTGTAAACGATTTAAGATTTCTAAGAATTATTTGCTCATCAATTTTCTCAAAATGGTTATACCAGCTGGTCCATCCGGATACCGTTGCAGATTTCAGCTGCTTTTTTCTGACGTCAAGGTTGTTTTCCCAACTCATAAAAACATCCGATTCTTTTCCGGTCCCTATGAAAAAAGAGAGAATTTCAGTTGAAGTATTTAACTGCTGCCCGGTACACTCTTTTAATACGCTTACATCAGCCTTACTGCCATCTGTCTCTGTCTGACTCCTAATAATTGTATAACCGGTTTTTTCAGTCAAAGTTCCTGCAAAAGTAATTGTTTCATCATTATGTCGAAAATACCCGTAAGAGTAACTGAGGAATTCTCCCGGTTTTCCTGAATAAGACATAAAGTGCTGGTCACTATATTTTTTTAGTTGGTATTTGTTGATCCAGTGAGAAAAAACAGGATTCATTTGCTTTTGAGAGCTCCAGGGACTACACTCACTGCTTTCAGACCAGGATTGGAAACCATTTATAAAACATTTTTTAATAGGATTATGGATGGAAAAGGAGACCTCGAAACGTTCCATTGCAAAAACAGATTTTTTGTCAGGTTCAAGTGAGATATGGAACAGCCTACCGGATGGAACTTCCTCTTGATCAATAATTATATGCCCATGGGGAATATGGGATTTTTCCTTTAGAGAAAAGCTTTTATTGTAGAGTATTCCATCAACACGGTAGCTAAGAATACCCTTTTGATTCTCAATGTTAGCCAATTCCCCCACTCCTTTTTCTCTCTTATCTGAGGATTTATCAAAATTAATAATTTTGATAAATCCAAATCTTTGATTTGGATCAATCTACCTGCTAGTCAGAAGTTTTTGGATGATTGTAATTCTTTGTAACATTAAGATTAAGTAACAAATTTCCAAAAACTTCAAAAGGCAATTTCAAAATTCTTAGAATTTTGAAATTGCCTCATCTCTCTATTTCCGAGATCTCTTTTTTTTCTTTTTTGGTGGTCGGGTCTTTATACCGTTGCTTTTCAGTTTCTTTCTTACAGCTTCTTTTTTAGCACTCAGATTTTTCATAAGAAAAAAGAGGATTAAACCACTTATTGCCATCAATAGATTTAACAGTTGTCCCATGGAGAAATTCCAGGGAGAAAGAAACAGCGCTGTGGGTTCAGATTCTTGTCCCCAGGCAAAAATAAAACCCAGATCCCTATCAGGCTCTCTGAAGTACTCTATAAAAAACCGTACAATCCCATATCCCATAAGATATAGACTTAATATAAAGCCATGGAATTTTTTCCTGTTCCTTAGCAGAAACCATATTATGAGCCAGAGAAAAACCCCCTCAAACGCTGCTTCATACAGCTGAGAAGGGTGTCTGGGTAAATTAACAATAGTAGTATTTTCAAGGGGAATTCCCAACTTATCCGCAATTTCGCGAACCCAGCTGATCTGGGTAGAAAACCGGGGCGCATACGGAAACACTATTCCAAAGGGGTGTGTTGTCACCCTTCCCCATAATTCACCATTTATAAAATTACCCAACCGGCCAAACGTATAGCCCAGAGGAATCCCTGCAGTAATCATATCTGCAATCTGGAAATAGTTGAGCTTTTTCTTTCGGCAATATAGATAACTGCCGGCAACCGCACCAAAAACCCCGCCATGATAGCTCATACCCTGAAGTCCGGTAAAACTCCCGTTTCTAAACGGCCAAAAGATCATCCAGGGATGAGTGAGATAATATCCACTGGCATCATATATCAAAGTGGCAAAGATTCGGGAACCAACCAGTAGTCCAAGAATTGTCCAAAGAAATAAAGATATAGAAGCATCCTGATTCATTGAAACATCTGACCGTTTCAATTGATAAGTAAAAAGAATAAATGTTATCGAAAAGGCTATAATATACATCAGGCCGTACCATCGCAAAGGAAACCCCGGTATTATTTCAGGAGTAATCCAGGATGGGAAATTACTATACATTATCATTTTGTATCCTCATTTACATACTGTCCAAATCAGAATACTCTTTATAAACGATGGAGTAAATAGTTTTGAAATAGTGTTTATCTACCCTGGGTTGTGGTCAAGAGCCATGATGTTGTAGTATGTTTCTATTATGAGACAAAAAATATTAGTAATAAGTTTGGTAATGTTAATAGTACTGTCCCAGATGGCTCTTTTTTCTTCATCCTGGCTTCCCACTGAATCAACGACAGCCTCTGCCGGGGAAGATACTATTGATGAAACAATGGAAAAGCTTGAGACATTATACCGTTTAATAGATACAGTCTTTCTGTTTGATATTGATTATGATGCAGTCTATGACAGTATGGCAAAAGGGTTGTTTTCCGCCTTAGGAGATCCTTACTCAGAGTATATTACCGCTGAGGAGTCCCAGGATATACAGGATTTAACCCAGGGAGTCTATGGTGGAATTGGCGCATATATATCCAAACCAAATCCCTCATATATTGATTATTATGACCCGGAAACGTATATGGTTACCATTGTTGCACCATTTTTAGGTTCACCCGCTTATAAAGCAGGGCTTCATGCAGGGGATCTTATCGCAGAAATTGATGGTATTCCGGTTGATGAATATACCGCCCAGGAGGCCTCGGCGAATCTCCGGGGAGACCCGGGAACAACCGTTGAACTGCTGGTGGTCAGAGGAACCGCCTCTTTCACCATTACAGTTGAAAGAGCAATCGTCGAGATTCCGACTGTACGTTATGATATTATTGATGATATCGGATATCTCCAGATTCTTGAGTTTACCCCTGTTACCCCGGGAAAAGTACGGGAAGCACTCGATTTTTTTAATGATCAGAATTACAGCGGGATTATCATGGACCTTCGTGGGAATCCCGGCGGCAGTGTGGATTCTGCTGTTCAGATTGCTGATCTTTTTCTCTCCTTAAAAACTGTTCTGATTATGGAATCAGGAGAAGACAAAAAATCTTCAAAGTACAAAACCCGTTTTGGTACTACTGTTCCGAAAGATCTTCCCCTTGTTGTCCTTACAAATAGAGGAACAGCTTCCAGCTCAGAAATTCTTGCTGGCGCACTTAGAGATAATGACAGAGCGATTCTGATTGGTGAAACAACATTCGGGAAAGGGCTTGTACAAAACGTCTATCCCTATGATGATGATTTTTTCAAGATAACTTCTGCACAATACTTAACCCCTGATGAACATAATATCCATAAAATCGGTATTATCCCTGATATTGAAGATGTAGAGCCGGAATTATCTGAAGATGAACTTGATTCTTTTGTCCGTTTACAGGAAGAAAAACTCATAAAGCTGTTCGTTGAGACCCAAACCAGTTTTACAAATAGTGAGGTAAACAAGTATATTTCCGAACTTCAGGATGATGGAATAACTCTGAATCAACGATTATTAAGAAAACTCATAAGAAATGAGTTTGAAAACACTATGGATTTCCCACCTGTCTATGATCTTGAATATGATAATGTTCTTCGCCGGACTTTAGAATATATAGAAACAGGAGAATACAATTTATGATAAAGACTCTGAAAGTTAAAACCTCAGCACATTCTGAATTTATTGATATAACCAGACTGGCTGATGAGGTGGTGAAAGAGTCCGGCATCAGTGAAGGAATGTGTCTTGTTTTTATTCCCCATACTACCTGTGGAGTAACCATTAATGAAAATGCTGATCCGGATGTACGTAGGGATATGATTACTGAACTGGATGAAATGGTTCCCTGGGAAAACAGATATCAACATCTTGAGGGGAATTCTGCTGCCCATATTAAATCCAGTATGATGGGATTTAGCTCAATTGTTCCAATAGCAAACCAGCACCTTCAGCTAGGAATTTGGCAGGGGCTCTATTTGTGTGAATTTGATGGCCCAAGAACAAGAAGTGTAATTATTCAAGTTCAATAACAGGGTAAGCTTAATAAACAGGATTGTAAAAATGCGTGTTTTTATCCTTCCCCCATCTTTTTCGGGGACAAAAGAGTTTCAGCTTGATAATAAGGATTCTCATTACCTGACCCGTGTACTCCGCCTTCATACGGGATCTCTTTTTCCCGGCAGAGACCGACAGGGGAATGATTGGGATTTACTTATTTCTGAGGTTAGTAAAAATTCTGTCATTCTCACATGTGCTCCTGCTGCTGATAAACACCTCCAAACCCAAACCCCCTCAATTTCCCTTTTCCAATGTATTTGTAAAGGGAAAAAAATGGATCAGATCGTCAGGCAGTCTACAGAAATTGGGGTAAATGATATAACACCTGTAATAAGTAGGTATTCCCTTTCCAATGCAGGTTCCTCTGCTCAAATTTCTCAACAGAAATTGCAGCGGTGGGAAATAATCATAAAGGAAGCTCTGCAGCAGAGTGGCTCTCCAGTTCTTACCGAACTACATAAACCCCGGAGTTTTGATAAAATGCTGGAAATAGTTGAAAATGGGTATATGTGTTTGTTTTTCCATCAGGAAATAATCAGCAGCAGCACCATGGCTGAAACCCTTTTAACATACAAAGAGGAAGAAAAACGACTCCCTTTGGCTGTAATTATTGGTCCGGAAGGCGGCTTTTCCGAAGATGAAGTTGATAAAATGAGAAAAACCGGCCTAAAACCGGTTTTTCTCAATACAAATATTCTCAGAGCTGAAACAGCGGCAATCTATGCATTAGCCGCGGTACAAACACTTCTTTCTGACTAAAAACCTCTGCTACAGCAGTCCTACGGTATCAAGAGAGTAAATGATTTTATAGATTGTATCCGTTATATTGGTAAAACTCTCAATAAAGGCCGCTCCGGCAGGTAGTGTTATGCGTTTAACAGCAATTATAGTATCACCCTGCTCAAGCGTCTGGGTTTCAATGCTGCTCCAGCCGAAAAACAAATTCTCTTCAGTCACAATTTTGCCGTTATATTTTACTATTGATATTTTATAATCTTTGGAACGCAATCCACCAAGATCAAATAAATACTGTTTTACTGTTTTATTCAACATCCAGGGCATCGCTGCAGCGGTATCGATATCTCCAAACACAGAAACAGTCCCGGATTTTTCAGGAATAAAAAGAGTATCTCCCTCCTGCAGGGTTATGTTCCCAGAATTCCCCATAAGATCATCCAGTGTCTCCGGTATTGTCAGGATTATTTTCCCCAAAGATTCCCCAAGCTGTTTCTCTGCAACAGAAAGAAGAGCTTTCTGCGTTTCAAGTTGAATTCTTAGTGAGTTTTCGGCATCCTCAGTCAAATTCTGGTACTCTATAGCACCCTCAATCTGTGTAAGCTCTTCTCTTGTTCTTTGTATAGTTATTCTTACCTGTTCGAGCTGTTGTTTTTTTACAGTATCCCTATATAGTGCAATACCTTTTGGATATGCTTTTTCTGTATATCCACCAGCTGCCGTCAGGATATCAAAAAGCGTTAACCCATCAGAAAACTGATAAATTCCAGGTGCTGAAACCTGTCCTAAAACATGAACTCCCTGAATAATATTACTTTCTTCAAGAGGAACCAATACTATTTTGTCTCCAGCCGCCATTTCCACATTCAGCGAAAGGTCTCCCTTAATAAGTATATTTCTCAGAATTACCTGATCAAAGATTACGCCGTCCCTGATTACTCTGGCTTCCATCTCTTCAGAATTCTGCAGATTCTCTGCCTGGTTTAGTACATCCAGCAGTGTAACCCCTTTAATATAAGGAACGTTCATTGAATCCACTCCATTACCCGTAAGAAGAATTGGAGCTTCTGCATACAGATCCGCCCGCTTAAAAAACTCAATTACATCATTGGGTTTTAATGGAATCACAATATTTTGTAAAAGTACTTCGCGGGGACTAAAAATAATCCTCTCTTCCGGTTTGTCTGTTTCTATTCGGGTAATAATTCCCGTATCTGTATCTGTCCCGGGAAGAATGCCGACCTGAATCAGGATATCACCTAATGTAGGTACTGCAGTTACTGTATATAATCCTGGGTTTTTAACCGGACCACGGACCTGGATCATATTATCAACTGCAGACATTCCTGACTGAAGAATCAGTATGTCTCCATCCATAATTTCATCTGTTATAAAATCCTGGTCATCTACTGCCCCCTCAAGAATAGTAGAAATAGTTCCGGATCTCCTCAAAAGCTTAATTTCAGGCTGAGATCCTGCCAATCCTGCTCCACCTGCAAAATTGATAAGATCAGATACTGTTTCATCTTCCAGGAACTCATAAATTCCCGGACGTCGTACATCTCCCACAGCAGCAGCAGTTTTTCCAATGGGCGGAACGTACAGGATATCACCCTCAACAACTTTTGTATTAATCGGAGCTGCAGTTCCATTTATAAAAAGATCATATAAATCTACCGGCAAGGTTTTTTCATTACGAATTATCCTGATATCCCGAAGAGATCCTTCAGAAAGAACTCCCCCGGAAAAAGCAAGAAGATCTATAGCAGACCAGAGGTTTGATACATTAACAGCTCCTGGTTTTTCCACAAACCCTGTCACATATACTGAAAACTCACGCAATTTCAGCGGAGTCGTCTCAATATTTATATTTTTATATTTTATTGAAAACTTAACTTGTAATATTCCATCAATCTGAGACATGGTTCTCCCGAAAACCGAGACTCGTCCAACTGGTTCAAGGAAAATACTTCCATCCGAATCCACTTCTATATCGTAGGTGCTGAGAACTGCCCCGTAATCTACCGGATCACCCCAGATATAAACACGGAGTGAATCTCCCGGCCCCACAAGGTACCCCTCATCAACCTCCGTAGAAACCGTAGGGTTCCAGGAACCAAGCAGCTCATAACCGATTTGTTTTAAAGACCCCAGCCCTTCAGGGATCATGGCAGAATATGCATCCTCAATGGGGGTGGTTTCCCCAAAATTACTCTCTAATGTTTGTGTAAAAACTGGAAAAGAAGCAACTAATACACAGAATGCTATACATATAAGTATTTTTTTCATGCTATCTATTCTACTGGTATATTTTTCATCATGCAATACAATTTACTTAATAATGAGATCACTTTTTACCTATACCTAGTTCTAAGTAAACCTTAAGGTTAATTTACTTTTTTTCTAATCTTTATAATAGTAAAAACTCACAGATCCCTCAAAGGAGTGTCCTATGGTCAGAATCCTGATAATTTGCCGAAGCAGAACACTTTTCTCAATGATCCAGGCTTCAATCCAATCAATAGTATTTTATCATGCTAATACTGTGGAGGAGGGAGCAAGTGCAATTCACTCAGCATCCCCAGACCTTGTTTGCATAGCATTATCGACTGGAGAAGCAAGACCGGGAAACATTCAGCACCTCCAGTCTGTTCCCGGAAGAAAGCATAAAATTCCATTTTTGTTCCTTCTTGAAAAAGAGTTCAATTTTCAAACCAGCGCTATCCCGGGGAAAAACAGTTTTATCATATCCGATAATCGGTTCAATGCTGAAAGGTTTATCTCCTCGGTGTTTTCCTTAATCTATCAAAACCGGGAAATATCTCCTCTTTACATAATTACTGACAATCCAACAAAAACACTCCCTGAATCCACAGGAGAATCTATTTGTGATCCTGGAGCTTATGCCAAATCTTTTCTTATTGGAACCTCTTCAGCAATACAATTTGTAAGAAGGAATCTCTGTAAATTCGCCCCCTTCCCTGATGAAGTTCTCATTTTTGGGGAATCTGGAACAGGAAAAGAATTAGCAGCAAAAATCCTGCACAATCTTTCCGGCAGAGGGGGTCCTTTTATATCGATAAACTGCGCCGCTCTCCCGCAAAACCTTGCTGAAGCAGAACTCTTCGGCTATGAAAAAGGAGCCTTTACCGATGCAAAGCAAAACCATAGAGGTGTCTTTGAACAGGCCCACAAAGGAACTCTTTTTCTTGATGAAGTTGGAGAGATGCAGGAAATTCTTCAGCCCAAACTTCTTAGGATTCTTGAGAATGATACTATCGTACGTTTGGGTTCTGCAGTTCAAAGAAAAGTTAATGTCCGGATCCTTTCCGCAACAAATGCTGATATTGATATCCATAGTGATAATCCCAGAATAAGGAGGGATTTGCTTTTCCGACTAAACTCTCTTTCAATATATATTCCCCCACTTCGTGAAAGACGTGAGGACATAGCTTCACTTTCGGAGTGGTTTCTTTCCCGCCAGAGCCTTCCAGCTACTCTTTCAAAAAGAAGTCGTCATTTACTAACAGAGTATGACTGGCCGGGAAATGTACGGCAGCTGTTTGGGCTCCTTCGAAAAGGAATTATCTATTCAGGTTCAGATCTTCGATCAAAGAAAACAGTAATTGAAATAACGCCGGAAATGTTCAATCCGAAGGAGGAGTATGAACTTCAATCTGTCCAATACCCCAGAGGGTAAAACATATTTTGAAAAGGGAGTGCAAAAAATTGAATAAATCTATTTCTGTTTATATGTTTCCTTTCTCATCTTTAGAAGTTGATTCAGCAAAAGAACTTTTACTGAATGCCCCTGAGATTAATATATTTACTGCAGATACTGAAACTTCCTGCTTTGACCACTCTGTATTATTAATCCATAGTGCTGTTTTCATAGATAATCCATTTATCCGGAAACTAATTTGGAAAAAGCAAAGAGAATCTATACTTTTATATGGGCCAATCGGAGTAATTCGAGCAGCCTTTACGCTCCCCTGTACTGATTTTATCACGTATCCCTTTAATAAAGATGAACTTGCTGCCCGCCTGTTCAGAGCAGCTCCAATTCACATACAGTGTTCCAGTGGACAGCGTCTATCTCTTTCCTCTGATTTACTGCAGGGGAATCTTGGTTTTGTTGTTTTGAGTAACCCTGAATGTGAAATTCTTCTGCTTCTTGTTTCATTTTTTCCAGAGCCGGTAAAAAGAGAAACTATTTTTAAGAATCTTTTTCCGGATCTGCCACAAAAAAGCCGTTATCCTGATGTAATTATTAGTTCATTACGGAAAAAAATATCATCAATTTCTGCAGGAACTGTTACTTCAATAAGTACAATTCATGGGTCTGGTTATCGCTTATGACTTGAGTATATAAAGAGTTATCTTAACTTTTTCCTGCTTGTGGATAACTTGTGTAAAACTTAGTTTGAAAAAAAAGTAATATTTCCCGTTTATAATTTTTTCGGTTAAATAATAATTAAATTAGACAGATGTTAAGTAGAATTTTATAATTTATTATAGTGCAACAAGTTATTTATTCATATCAGTTAACAAATCTTTCTTTCGTCAGCATTGCATTTCGGTTAGCCGTTTATCTCGATTCTTTAACGCAACAAACTGCTTGTGGATAACTTGTGAATAAGATGAAAAAACAGCATAACCAGCCCCTAAAACAGCATTCTTCTAAATTGTCTCGTTTCTCGTGATGTCGGCACCCAGTAATTGCAGTTTTTCACAGAGGTTTTCATAGCCGCGTTCTATTTGATAAACGTTTTGGATAACACTCTCTCCCTGTGCACATAAAGAAGCAATTACCAGTGCCATTCCCGCCCTAATATCCGGAGAAGTAACCAACGCCCCGTGTAAAAGAGCCGGCCCGGAAATTACAGCTCTGTGCGGATCACATAAAATAATTCTTGCCCCCATCCGGATAAGCATATCAATGAAAAACATTCGTGACTCAAACATTTTCTCATGTACCAGTACTGTTCCCTGAGATTGAGTCGCCACTACAGTAACTATACTTAGAAGGTCAGGAGGGAATCCCGGCCATGGAGCATCATCAATTTTTGGAATCATTCCACTAATATCAGGCTGAATTAACCAATTTTTGTTTGGAGGAATTCGTATTGCTTTCCCACTCTCTTCCCAGTTTATTCCAATCTTTCGAAAACCTGTCCTTATTATAGGCAGCTGAGATGTTTCGACACCATGAATAACAACATCCCCATGGGTAGCAGCTGCCAGTCCTACAAAGGATCCAATCTCGATATAATCAGGACCAATCGTAAATTCTGATCCATGCAGAGACTTCACACTCACAATTGTCAGAAGATTAGATCCTGTCCCTAATATATCTGCTCCCATAGATATCAGTAAATTACACAGATCCTGTATATGCGGTTCACTTGCAGCATTTCTGATAACAGTTTTCCCCGGGGCAAAAACTGCAGCCATAACTGCATTCTCTGTTGCTGTTACTGACATTTCATCAAGAAATATTTCGTTTCCGTGAAACCTCTCTTTGGAAACTTCAATTTGCAGCATTCCATTCTCATCAATACTGGAATATGCACCAAGAGCAGAAAAGGCCAGAAAGTGGGTATCTAACCGCCGTAAGCCAATAACATCCCCACCTGGGGGTGCTAATACTATTTTACCGGTTCTGGCCAGCATGGGTCCAGCAAAAAGAATTGAGGCTCTAATCTTCTGGGCAAGGTCTTCTGGAATGTTTCCCTTAATATCGGCTGCTCTGATATGGAAGGTCCCGGTCTTTTCCACATCACGTACAACCTTTGCGCCGATTGATTCCATAATAGAAAGCATCACCCGAACATCTTCAATATCCGGAATATTATGAAGAATAATTTCTTCATCTGTCAGTAAGGCGGCAGCTATACAGGGTAGTGCTGAATTCTTGTTTCCACTTGTTACTATCTCACCGGAAAGAGGCTTTCCGCCACGTATTGTATAACTGCTCATAGTAATACTCTATATTTCTTTTTGTTATTTGGCAATCATGAATAACCCAGTAAGTTTCTTTAATACCTGCTGACAGCCCCGGGTCGCCCAACTTTTCCATCGGTTGTCCTGAATGGATTTTTTCTATTCTTTTGGAATTTTCTATAATGTTCACATGTTCGGTAATACCCTTCTGGATCCCTGAAAGAAGAGGAAATATCACATCTATATATTTCAAGTAATTTTGGAAACAACCTATTTGTCATTATATGCTCCACTGTATGAACCGGTATACTTGGTAAGTGGGCTGGAAGCATGTGTGTATTGATAAGAAACTCTACACGCTTAATATAATCCCCCGAAAAATTGAGGGAGCGTAAAAATTCTACTGCCTTCCTCGATCCAATCTGAGCGTGCATGTCAAATTCATTATTATTTTGCCGTTGTGAAAAAGCCTTACCGCAGTCATGGAGAAGAATTCCCATTCCAATATCCGGATCTGGTTTTTTAATATATTTAAACATTTCGAAAGTGTGATCCCAGACATCCCCTTCCGGATGAAAATCCTTATCCTGGGAAACCCCCCTCATAGAAAATACAAGCGGCCAATGTTCTCTAATAAATCCTGAATCCATAAGTAGTTGCAACCCTTTTCCCGGATCTTGTGCTTCAAGTATCCTTATAAGCACAATCCGCTGTTCACCTATTCCCAATCTAACAGGACTCCTCTGAAAATCCGGTCTTTGCAGGACTCTCTTGTCAACCGGCCACCCATATCTGGCAGCAAGGACAGCGGCGTCTGCAATTCCATACCACCAGGTGTCAACCGGTACCGGGGATGTAACAACGTGCCCAACTGCAAGTAGTTCCCTGTTCTTGATTACGTTATACATATCATTGGTATCAAAAAAACGCCTGGCACTCGGGCTGTAGTAAAACTGAAGAGGTTTCCATGTCTGAACCCCCTTCCCTGTATCATCTAAAATTCGTATATAATACTGCTGGCCGTTTTCTACAGGAATTGCTGCATCAATTCGTTCTTCACCTGGAAATTCAATAGAATTAAAAAGAGTTGATAACGTTATTAAATCGGCATTGGTTTCCATCTCCAGAATCTGGCCGGGGTTGTTCCTGTAGTACAAATCAAGTGCAGTAATTCCACTAAACCTGGTGGTATATCCACTTTGTTCTAATATATTTTCCGGTTTCTGGCGCTTCATTCAAATAACCCCATTCAATGTACTGTTCGGTAATTGCATACACCCCGGGAACTGGTGCCTCTAAGAATTAAAATATTATAAACTGACCGGAAGCCGGTAGGTTATCTCATTGATAAACCTATTTAAACAAAAAACTTTTTCACATTTTTTAGTGAATATTTCATTGCTAATATCTTTCTACCCGTAGATTTCCAGCTGGTAGAATCCCACCGGCTTCCGGTCAGTTTAAAAATATTAGTTAAATGTACCAAAATATGATAAAGTTGCATATGAAAAAATCATTATTATGTGTGTTATTAATTATACCCACATTATTTATTTTTCCTGCTAATTTATCCCAAACACAGAATATTAATCAATTATATCAATCAAATGAATTTGTCGGTTTTCTTGATGCTGTCTATAACGCTCTTCCGGCAGCAGCAATTGAGCAGCATTTTTATGATCTTTCAGAATCTCTGGATTCCGAACCTTACGACCGGGATGTTGCAAATCTTGTGAAAGCCCATGCCTTAATGCTTCTTGGTAAACATTTTACCGTTGAAGAGTATTGTAAGGATAAAAATACCGCCTTACAATATCTTCAGTTAAGTGAAAAACTTCTAGACACAATTACATTTACAAACTCGTATCTTTCAGCTCTGGCAACATCTGTTATGGCCGAAACAGCCGGCTCTTATTTTCTATTAGACCCAACAGCCTATATTTTCAGTTATGGACTCGATGCTTCCAAACTGATCACAGAGGCCCTGTCCATTGATCCTGAGAACACTCAGGCTCTTCTTCTTCTGGCAAACAGTCACTTCCACACTCCGGTGATTTTCGGCGGCAGTACGCGAAAAGCGACAAAAACCCTTGATAATCTAAAAGAAAAAAAGTCCACAATGTACACTTTTCAGTTGTTTACCTTCTATGAACTGCGGGGACTCATTGCTGCAAAGATGAAAAACCCCGAAGATGCTCTTAGCTGGTATAATAAAGCTCTATCCTTATATCCTGAAAATAAATATATACATGAACTTATAGAAGAGCTTCCTTGATTATTCTATCAGGGATCCCGCATACACGGATTTAAAGGCTTTCATCCTATGATAAAAAGACTCTTCCAGATGAGACCCAAGTCCCAGACTAGAGAGAAATCGTAATCCGGTAGACTCCACTGTTCCTATTTGATAAATAATTATATCGTTTTTATCAGGAACCGCTGTGAGCATTACTGAGAACTGTCCGGTATTTATTATCTTAAAAGGACCATAATAAATAGATTCATAATTAGTGAGATAGACAAAAATATACTTCCCATCATATCGATATTGTATCTCCCATAAAACTTCTCCAAAATCACGCATTTTTTGCTGAACAAATATATGGGCTTCAGAAAGAAGTTCTCCAAGCTGCAAATCAGGAAGCGGGGTTCTGTCTTCAGACCCTAAAACTCTATAAGAATTATCAATAAGAGTCCTTATCTCTTTATCTCTCGTTGAATAGTAGGTAAGACCTTTCATATTACTGAATCCCAGTAATCCATTATACACATCGAGCATATCAGCATAGAGCAGAATATCTTTTAGTTTATAAAGTAATTCAGACCCCAGAGTGAATTCGTTCGTACCAATCCATTGAAGAACTTCCTCTTCTATGGGTTTTGGGCAATAAAAACTTTGTGGTTTTTGGGAAAATGTCTTTTCTTTAACTATGTCCGGTTCAGGGAATGTATGAGTTTCTTCTCCGGACAGTACAATAAGTGGAATATATATAATCAAGGAGAGGATAATCAGAAAACGGAAAGTCATATTCTTCCCTGCCCTACCTTCTTTACTGATAAATTATAGTTCATGTTGTAGAAAAAGGTAGCACATTTACCGGGACTCTTCTATATGTTATTTACGAGCAAAATTCTTAACTATCTGTATTGTGAAAAAAGAAAAGCTTTATGCAGTAAATCAACATTGACCAACCAACTCTGTTTCTATAGCCTGTTAGTAATGATGTGGGAAGAAATTTATATCCTTATCGCAGCAGCTGCCGGATTGTTTGCTCTTTATATGTCTGTAAGAAACCTTTTGTTTATATACAGAAATTCTTTACGCCCGTTTGTAATTAACGGCCCGAAGGTTTCCGTATTAATTCCTGTTAGGAATGAAGCGCAGACTATAGGTCAGTGTTTGGACTCTTTATTAAACCAAAGCTACGTTAATTATGAAATAATTGTCCTTGATGATCTTTCTTCAGATAAAACATGGGAAGTCCTGTCTGCTTATGAGGCTGCACACAGCTCAATCCGAATTGTACGCGGAAAGCCGCTCCCTGATAGCTGGTATGGTAAAAATCATGCGCTGCACCAGCTGGCAGCAGAGGCAGGTGGTGAAATTCTTCTCTTCACAGATGCAGATACAAAACATAAAAAAGAGAGTGTCTCTTTTGCTGTCACAAATCTTGAGTACCATAATGCTGATTTTTTATCCGGGTATCCCCGCCAGAAATTCTCAGCTGTTTCAATTGGACCTGTATTATCACTAATGTTCCTGAATCTGATTTTTTTCACGCCGGTTTGGACACAGAAAAAAAAACCTCATCCAATCTTTGGTCTTGTGTTAGGTCAGTACCTCTGTATCAGGTCTGCAGCATATTGGGCCGTTGGAGGGTATGCATCAATACCTAAAGTTTTGACTGATGATATCCACATGGGAAGACTTCTTATTAAAAACGGATTTCGACAGGTTTTTCTCCGTGTTGGAACAGTAGTTTCCTGTAAAATGTATGACTCTTTCCAAACTTCAGTTCAGGGTATAACAAAGTGTATTTTTGATTTTTTTGATAAAAAAATGGTTATTCTCATATTGTTGATACCCCTGTTCTTACTGTTTGTTGTTCTTCCCTCATGGATTTTCATTTTTTATCTTTTTTTCTCACCACTGTCTATTCCCTTTTTCCTGTATGTTGGAGTTGTTTCTTTATGCACTGCATGGATTACTGTTCTTGTTTTTAACCATTTCCCCATTCATACGGCCTTACTCTATCCCTGGGCTTTTCCGCTGGTAATATATATGCTTTTAAGAGGAATATATTTCACACTAACAGATAAAGGATTTTTATGGAAAAACAGGGTAGTAAAATAACAATCATCCCGGAATCCAAGCTCTTTTACTTTTTTTCCAGGATTGTATACGGACTTGTTTTTTTACTTCAACTCATTGTGTACCCAATCCTTTTCTCTTTTCGGGTCAGGGGAAGATCAAATCTAAAAGGTATCAGAAATGCCGTCTTCATCTCAAATCACTGTCATTATCTTGATCCGGGGTTTGTAGCTGCTGCTGTTTGGCCCAACAAAGTCTATTTTACCGGTTTGGAGAAAACGTTTGAAAGCACAAGACTGTCCCTGTTCGTCCGCCTTTTAAGAAGTTTTCCTATTCCGGAAGAAACTCCCGGGAAAATCATACGCCCAATTGGTAGACTTTTACGTAGACCCAGCCCCCATTCGATTCATTTTTTCCCGGAGGGAGAGTTGTTGAGCGGAACACAAACTCTTCGCCAGTTTGAGACGGGTGCATTTTCAGTCTCACGTTTTTTTAATATCCCCATTATTCCTATTGTAGAAATACAGGTTAAAAGAAAAGTTTTTCCGCCTAAAATAATTATGCAAATAGAGAAGCCCTTTTATACTTCAACATTTAATGAATACAACTCAAAAAAGGAAAATTGCGAGGCTGCGGCAAACTATTCTTTTTCGGTTATGGAAAAAAGATTAAACTTGTATCGTTGATACTTTCCAGATACTATACAAATATGGTTCCAAAAGTATATGGCATAGGAAATCCACTAATAGATATAATAACTCAAATAACTGAAGAGGATCTCGCTTTGCTGGGTCTGCATAAAGGTACTATGCACCTGATTGATGGGGAGCGGAGAAAAGAACTCTTATCTTTTATTTCTGATAAAAAGGTTGCCTACAGCTGTGGTGGATCCTGCCCAAATACCATAATTACACTAGCTTCCTTTGGTATCTCTGCAGCTGTTGCCGGCATGGTTGGTTCTGATGAATTTAGTGATATTTATAAAAACAGGCTAACTGAATTATCGGTTTTTGATGAACTTAAGCGATGTAAAGCTCCTACAGGATCCAGTATAATCCTTATAACTCCGGATTCAGAGAGAACAATGAATACGTTTTTGGGAGCAAACAGATTGTTTGGACCTGATGATATTAGTCAGAACATAATACATGAGGCTGATTTCTTTCACTTTACCGGGTATATGTGGGATACTAATTCACAGAAACAATCTATCCTCAAGGGAATCTCAATTGCTGAAAAATCGGGAACCAGAATATCTTTTGATATAGCCGACCCTTTTGCCGTAAGTAGAAACCGTTTAGCTTTTCTTGATTTAATTGAGAAGCATGCTGATATAGTCTTTGCTAATAATGAAGAGGCAAGAATTTTATTTGATAACTATGATGCATATGAGTGTGCTAAAAGTATGGGGAAGCTTTGTAAGACTGCCATTGTAAAGAATGGAAAACATGGCTCATTTATATGCGATAACGGTATAATGTATGCTGTTCCTGTAAAAGGGAAGGATCCTGTTGATACAACTGGCGCAGGAGATGTATATGCAGCCGGATTTCTGCTGGGCTTATGCCGCTCTCTTTCCCCGTTTGACAGTGGCCTTCTGGCCTCTTTTCTTGCAGGAGAGATTATTGGCCAGCACGGGGCTCAATTTTCCCCAGAAAAAATACGATTATTAACTGACTCTATAGAAAAAAATTCCTGGCAATAGTAAAGATTTTCAGTATCTCTGCTTCTACCAGGAATTATTTAGATTTATTATAAATAGCTTTTCAGTATTTCTGATTTATCACACTCTTCCCAGGTAAAGCCTTCTCTTCCAAAATGTCCATAAGCTGCAGTTTTTTGGTAAATGGGGTTCAACAGGTTAAGATTCTTAATAATCCCGGCAGGAGAAAGGTCAAATTCTTTCCTTACTATTTCTTCAATCAAACTGTCCGGAACCATTCCTGTACCAAATGTTTCCACTAGTATTGATATCGGCTCAGGTATACCTATTGCATAGGCAATCTCAACCTCGCACCGACGGCAAAGGCCAGCTGAAACAATGTTTTTCGCAATATATCTGGCCATATATGCACCAGAACGGTCTACTTTAGATGGGTCTTTCCCACTGAAAGCTCCGCCGCCATGCCGACCCATTCCACCATAGGTATCTACAATAATTTTTCTTCCTGTAAGCCCTGAATCACCATGAGGACCACCAATTACAAATCTACCGGTAGGATTTGTGAGTATCCTGGTTTTTTCATTAAACAAACCTGTTGGTTCAAGTGTCGGCTTAATAACCAGCTCTAGAAGAGATTCATGAATCTCTTCCTGAGAAACATTAGAATTATGCTGATGTGACAACACCACTGTATCTACATGTACAGGTCTGCCGTTTTCATAACGCAAAGTTACCTGACTTTTAGCATCCGGTCTCATCCAGGTAATTTCATTCCCCTTACGTAGTGCTGCTGCCTTTTTCAGAAGTTTATGACTGAACATAATGGGTGCCGGCATTAGCTCAGGAGTTTCGTCGCATGCATATCCGAACATCATACCCTGATCTCCAGCACCCTGAAGACCCTTGTTAACTCCTTCCCTAATGGCTATTCCTTGTGAAATATCAGGAGATTGTGTATGTATAGTATTTAGAATTGCCATTGACTGATAATCTAACCCGTAATCAGGATCAGTATAGCCAACCTCTTCAACAACTTTTCTCACTAGAGTTTGTAGGAAAACATAGGTATCTGTTGTTATTTCTCCACCAACCAGAACCATTCCTGTTGTCGCAAAAGTTTCACAAGCTACACGTGAGGTTGGATCGTCCCTCAAACAAGCATCTAGTACTGCATCTGAAATTTGATCACATAATTTATCAGGATGTCCCTCACTTACAGATTCTGAGGTGAACAGATATGATTTATTCTCTTGTCTCTTCATTGTGACCTCCGAAGGTCTTCATCGTGTCTGGTACCAGAGGCAATTTTTAAAATCCAAGAATTAAACTTCGTTTTATTCCGATTTTCTTCAATATGCCTTGACCCATGCTTACATGGGTTTGAATTTTCGATAGTATTTATATAAATTGTTGTAATATACAAAATATATAGAATACGAAAACTTCTGACTAATAGGTTGATCTTTAATAATTAGGAAAAATATAGCTGAAAGCTTAATTCCATTTTGCAAAGATCCCACTATATCAGGTATTCAATCCTTTATAAAAAACTCTGACCTGTTTATACAGTCCGTCACCTTCACTTCTTGTATCTATATCCAGTATATCGTTAAGAGCAGTGTGTATCAGTCTTCTCTCAAAGGGGTTCATAGGTTCAAGAAGTCTGGATCGTTTAGTGTCTTTAACTTGTTCTGCTGTTTTATATGCAAGTTTCACCAGATATTCTTCATGTCGCAAACGATAGTTCTCGCTGTCAATAACTACTTTTTTTGAGTTATCCAGCTGCCCTGAATATACATTTGTCAGAAGCTGGAGTGCATCGAGGTTTTTCCCTTTTTTCCCAATTATAATACCGGAATCTTTTGAATCAATGTTTAAACCTAGCTTATAATCTCTCCTGAAAGCAATAGAAATCGCTCCGGGAAAGCCCATTTTAAGAAGAACATTATTTACAAAAATAACAACCTTTTTTTCAAAATCATCAGAAGCTTCAAAATTAACCCGAGAAATCCCTCGTGTCTCTTCTTTAGCCTCTGCCGCTTCTTCTACATGTATCCTGATTGTTACCGATCCTTTCCTAAAAAGACCTTTTTTCTCACTCTCGATCACCTCAACATCAAAATCTTCTCTACCGAGGTTTAATTCTTTGATAGCATTATCAATTGCTTCCTGTTCAGTTTTACCTTCAAATTCTCTTATCATTATATTCCACCTATTTCAGGAGAGGTATTATCACGCTTTTGTTGATAAAACCACCTCACGTATTATCTCTTTTTTTTGTTTTTCGATTGAGGCTTTTTTCCTGCTGTTTTATTACCATTTGGTTTCCTGACAATTTTAAACTTAGGAGCACTTTTCTCCATTTCTTCTTCTTTATGATGTTGAACACTATTCGTTACTCGCTGCTGGATTACGGTAAAGATATTCATAACTGTCCAGTAGAGTATTAAACCAGACGGCGCATTATACAAGATGAAGAAAAACATTATCGGCATAACGTACGTAAATATTTTTGTCATATTTGCATTATTTCCGGATCCTGAAGCTGCAGACTGGCTTACTTTCATTGAGAAAACCATAGTTGCAACATACAATATCGGAAGTAATCTAAGATCACTGCCTACAAAAGGAATATTAACCGGAGCAAAGTTCCATATTGTTTCAGGAGAGGAGAGGTCGCTTATCCATCCCGGAATAAAAACAGCCCCTCTCAACTCAAAATGTTTATTTAGAAGACCATACAGGGCAATAAATATCGGAAACTGCAGCAGCATTGGAAGACAACCACCCATTGGGTTAACTTTCTCCGCTTTATAGAGCGCTGACATTTCCTGATTCATTTTTGCTGAGTTGTCTTTGTACTTCTCTTTTATTTCCTGTATCTGCGGGTTAAGTCCCTGCATTTTAGCTGTTGACTGATAAGATTTTCTTGTAATAGGGAAAAGCACTACTTTAATGAGAATTGTAAGCAGTATAATAGCTATACCATAATTAGGAATCATCCTGTAAAAAACTGCAAGCAGCCATTTCAGGATATTCTCCAACCAACCAAACCAGGAACTTGAATCCATAGCCTTTTCAAGCTGTAAATCTTTTAACCTAAAGCCGTTATCTTCTGCGTCGTTATAAAGAGCAAGGTGCTGTTTTTGCTGCGGACCTATATAAAAGCGAAAAACATCTGTATTCATTGAACTGTTCATAGCAGGCCGGGAAAATTTCATTGATGAGGTTAGGGGTATAATATCCGTTGAGCCTTCGTTAAGACGAAGTGTGTAGTCTGTTGCATCAGGAATTCCAATAACTGTAAAATACTTTCCGGTTAATGCGGCCCAGGAAAAAAGAGAGTCTACAATATACTCATCATTTTTAACTTTAGCCTCTTTTTTCTTTCCGTCCTGCAGGGTATAAAATTTTCTATATTTATATCTTCCATCTGGGGCTTCAAAAAATTCCGGCCCAATCTGTGGTTCAAAAGCAAGCGTGTAGGCGAACCCGTTGTAATTTAACGGAACTACCTCATTAACACTGTTTTTCATCTCAATATATAATTCAAACAGGTAATCACTTTCTGAAAAAACATAGGTTTTTATCAGGCTGAATGTTTCCGGCTGCATAGTGCCGTCCTGACCAATAATACCAAAATCTCTGGTAAACCTGATAGTGTACTCATCAGGTCTGGAAACATAGTATCCATAATCCGCTTTAGTTTCAGTATCATATCCAAAATAGAGTTTAAAGGCTGAATCTTCTGCGGAATCCTTAAAAATAAGTTCTACAGGAACACCTTCATCAAGGTGATTTTTCAATTTCATGCTTGCAATTGATGCGTTTTCTGCATCAAAAATTATATCAAATACTTCCGTTTCAAATCTGGCTTCTTTTACTGAAGGATCTTCCCCAACAGCAGCAATTGATCCTGGCGAACCTGTTATATTGGATACTGAGTTTGAAGGTGATACGGGTATAGTAGAGACGGTAGAGGAGGGTTGAACTGTTGTCGTTGCTGGTTGACTGGAAGAAATTTCTTCCGTCACAGGATCGGGCGCAAAGAAAACAGCCTGGATCGCGAATCCGGCTACTATAATAAGTACTGATAAAACAATTGCTATTAAGGTATTTTTATCCATGGTAACTCCTGAGGACGGTTATGAGAATCAGCTTTTACCCAGGAT
>JABMQR010000094.1 GCA_013202335.1 Bacteroidota bacterium | reverse complement strand
CCATAATATCGTTTCCTGCCTTTATCGCCAATCCCAAGATTCCTGAATCCGGAACTGAATGGCTGATGACAGCCGGAATCGCCTGCAGTTCATTAGTCGCACAACTTCTCATGAACCAAGGGTATCAGTACTGTAAAAGCTGGGAAGGAGGGCTTTTTTTAACCAGTGAAATAATATATGCCGCTGCCTTCGGGATTTGCTTTCTTGGGGAACTCACCACCTGGCGGTTCTGGGGAGGTGGCCTGCTTATCCTCGGAAGTGGTGTTTACCTAAACCATGTGAAAGCAAAAAGAAACTCTTATTCTATAAAAAGTGTCACCCAAAACCACCCGTCTGTACAATGAATCCTGAGGAGTCAATTGGGCAAAGCTAATTGATTTTGACCATGTTTGATAGGAGTTGTCTTCATAGACAGCGAGATACGACTTCTCTCGATATCAACATCTATGACAGTTACCATTACTTTCTGGTGAACTTTAACTATATCTGCCGGGTTTTTTACGTATCTGTCCGCTAGCTTGCTAATATGAACCAGACCATCCTGATGTACACCAATATCTACAAAAGCTCCGAATGCTGTGACGTTTGTTACAATGCCCGGAAGTTTCATGCCAGGCTTTAAATCATTAATCTCTTTAATGCCGTTTGCAAAATTAAACGCATCAAATGATTCTCTTGGGTCACGACCCGGTTTTGATAGCTCATCCATTATATCATTTAAAGTAGGTATTCCAACTGTGTCTGTAACATATTTTGAAATATTTATTTTCTTCCTAAGTGTTTCGTCGGCCATCAAATCTGTCACCTGGCATTCAAGGTCATAGGCCATGGCATCGACGATATGGTAGCTTTCAGGGTGTACTGCACTTGCATCCAGTGGATCGCTACCCTCATTTATTCTCAAGAAACCTGCCGACTGTTCGAATGCCTTGGGACCGAATCTCGGCACACTCTTTAATTTCATTCTTGTGCGAAAGGGTCCTGTTTCATTTCTGTAAGCCACGATATTTTTGGCTAATTGAGGAGTCAGACCCGAAACATATTTAAGAAGCTGGACACTGGCTTGATTGATATCTACCCCTACACTATTTACACAGCTAATAACCACATCATCCAAGGCTTGTCTTAAGGACGTTTGATTAACATCATACTGGTACTGACCAACACCAATCGATTTTGGATCGATTTTGACAAGCTCGGAAAGTGGATCCATCAGACGTCTTCCGATGGAAACCGCTCCACGTACAGTCAGGTCGAGATCAGGAAATTCTTCACGAGCAATCTTGGATGCTGAGTAGATAGAAGCGCCGCTTTCATTGACTAAAACTACACGAACATCGTCAATTGACAGATTTTTAATAAAATCTTCAGTTTCCCTTCCTGCGGTACCGTTGCCGATTGCAATCGCTTCGATATTATAAATATCGTGCAGTTTCTTAACCGTTTGTTCAGCTTCTTGGGCCTTTTTTTCAGATGAATGGGGATAGATTATATCATGGTGAAGGAGTTTCCCTTGCCTGTCCAGGCAAACAGCCTTACATCCGGTTCTGAACCCCGGATCAATTCCCATTACCCTTCTAGCCCCAAGTGGAGGGGCTAAGAGGAGCTGGCGTATGTTATCAGCAAATATTTTAATAGCTTCAGAATCTGCTCTTTCCTTAGTAACTAAGCGTATTTCTGTTTCCATAGAACGTGACAAAAGCCTTTTGTAGCTGTCGCGTATTGCAGTTTCAACTTGCTTTGAATCCTCACCATCCCCTTTTACAAAGAGTTCGTCCAGAATCTTGATTGCATCTTCTTCATGAGGAGCTATGGTAAGGTTTAAGATATCCTCTTTCTCTCCTCGCCGCATAGCAAGAATCCTATGGGATGGAGCCTTGGCAACTGGTTCTTTCCAATCAAAGTAATCTTTGTATTTTGCACCGCTCGACTCCATCCCAGATTTAACAACACTTCTAAAAGTCCCTTTTTCGGAAAATAACTTGCGCAACCGGGATCTAGCTAACGAATTTTCATTAATCCATTCTGCGATGATATGCCTGGCACCTTCCAGAGCATCATCTATTGAATCAACCTCTTTTTCCGGGTCGACAAAATCAGTTGCTATTTCATATGGCTCCTTTTCTTTTTGTTCAAATATGATCTGTGCAAGGGGTTCAAGCCCTTTTTGCCTCGCGATAGTAGCTTTAGTGCGACGCTTGGGCCTGTATGGGATATATATATCCTCGAGTGTTGCCAAGGTCGGTGCAATTAAAACTTCTTCTTTCAGTTTGTCAGTAAGATGTCCATGTTGTTCAAGAGATTTTAAAATAGTTCCTCTGCGATTATCCAGTTCTTTTAGCTGATTCAACAGGTTTCGGATTGAGGTTATGGCAACTTCATCTAGACTTCCTGTAACTTCCTTTCTATACCGAGCGATAAACGGAATAGTCGCTCCTTCCTCAAGAAGCATTACAGCAGCTCGAACCTGTGATTCTTCTAGCCAGAGTTCGTTTGTTATTTTTAAGAAGTGTGTATTTTCCACCCTTACCTCATATTTTCATATTTTTGCAGGCTATGTCTCTATAAAATCCTACCTGCTCATTAATAACTGAAGTGAGTGGGGTCAAACCGTTGATCAGTGATTAATGTTTTTTGTGTTGATTTATTTCAGATGGTTATATTGATAGAACAAATGATTTGAT
>JABMQR010000093.1 GCA_013202335.1 Bacteroidota bacterium | reverse complement strand
TAGTAGTAACTATAGTTTAAGGTTCTATTAACTAGTATAGAAGATGTTTTACACTATTTAAACCTTTAATTTGAAATATTATTAGTTACTTTTCACATGGTTGAGTTCCAAGTACATAGACTGTATACTTTTTATTATCATCTGGGAATTCAAGGGGTATTATGAACAAAACAGTAGTGTTAGTTTTAGCAATTGGTATACTAATCCTTCCGGTTATATCAGCCCAGGAGTCAACCGACACCTCTCTCTATATTAGCGGCCTTGAGCTTCTGCTGGACGAAAATACCAACCAGGCACAAGACTCTTTCTCTCTTCTGCTTGATAAATTTCCTGATTCTCTATACGCAGAATCTGCACTGAGTCATCTTCAGGAGCTGCGGGATGTTCAGGACAATTCGGGAATTGTAACATTCTATCTTGGTAATCTGGCCACAGCAACCTATACAGCCATGATGCTGCCCCAACTTTTTGGGTATGATCTGGATGCAGTAATGGCCGGGGTAACGGGACTGGCCGGAGTTGGCACCGGATTGGGCAGCGCCTGGCTTATGAGTAAAGATTACCCAATCAGCAGTGCCCAGGACTGGTGGATTGAAAGTACTCAATTGATATCATTAGGAAATTATCTCTATCTTACCGGAATTATAGAACCCTATACTATTTGGGAGTATCCACTCTCATACAAGCTGGAACTTGGTGGACAGCTGCTGACGCTGCTTGGCTTCCCGTGCTGCCGCGTATGCAATGTTTAAAGAGGGTGCACCACCGGAAGGACAGGGAAGCTTTATGCTGCACAGTTATTTTTGGGCTAATTTTTATTATCTTCTTTTCTCACAGGGGATCCTTGAATTTGATGATTCCAAAACTACCAGTATAGGTGGATTGATAACTACCGATTTGGCTGTGTATGGGAGCCTGAAGCTATGGGAAACACTCAATTGGAGCTCATTGCGTACCGGACTTGTAACAGTAGGCGGACTTGGTGGTGGTTTGATCGGTTTTTTTACCACTATGATTCTGGAAGAGATAGCATCCCCTGATTCCAGGGTACAGGTAAGCATTATGATTGCCTCAGCTGCAGCTGGACAGGCGGCGGCTGTTTGGTTAACAAGAAATATGGAACCTGAATTATCCGGAAAAGATTATCAAATTTCTCTAAGTCCCATCATTCTGCCCGAAAAGCTTGGGTTTCAAGTTGGAATCCGATTATAATCCGATAATTTGGCAATTGCCTTGCCGGGAATCATTCCATTGAATATGTTATTAAACATAAAGTGAATTAAACCCAATAAAGAGCAGCAGAAGCTATGCATGGACCACAGGGAAAGGCACTGGAAGCCCAGAATAAACGATTACAGGAAAGAATGAGTGATATAACTCATAAAATATTAGTAATGAGCGGAAGGTGGGGGAGTGGGGAAAACAACTGTTTCCATAAACCTGGCTCTGGCTATGGCAAATAAGGTAATGGGAGTACTGAATGAAAAAAAACAGTGATCATTTGGCCTGGAAAACTATCAGCAGGAAATGGTTGAATGATTTTCGGATTTTCAATATTTATCAGGTTCAGCGTGAAACTGCCGGAGGAATGACCGGTACCTTTTATGAGGTTGATGCACCTAACTGGGTTACTATTATCCCGCATATTACCGATGAAAAACTGGGTTCCTGCTTTCTCATGGTTCGTCAGTATCGGCATGGAAGCAATGAGATAACGCTGGAGTTTCCTGCGGGGATGGTCGAGAAGGGTGAGGCGGCTGAATTTTGTGCCGGGCGGGAACTCCTTGAGGAAACTGGCTACCAGGCAGGTTTACTTGAGTTGATTGGGGAAGTATCTCCGAATCCTGCTTTTATGAATAATTCCGTATCAACATTTCTTGCTGATGGGTTGGAATTGACCCGGGAGCAGGAACTTGATGAACATGAATTGATAGATATTATCCCAGTCCCAGTCAGTGAAGTTTTGGCTTCAATGGGGCAGGGGGAATATAATAACGGGATAATGATGATATCTTTGGGATTTTATTTACGCAGGATGAACCTCATTAAGACCAGTGTTTACTAGATAAGCTTTCCTATATCAGGTTTATTTTTCCGGCGTCCACCGGTGAGAAAACGCAGCATAACTTTTCCTGATGTAAGCCAGGCTATCTTTGCACCATGCTTCGTGTTTTTGTCAATTTTTTCAGCAAGATACGGCGTAACTACCTCTGGTAAATCTGCCAGAATAGTGTAGATATGTTCCAGTTTCTCAGCCTGCTCAGGATTATCACGTAAAGGTTTCAACAGGAAATCCGTAAGCACCATGCCCGGGCTGAGGAAACACGTTTTTACCGGAGAGCCGGTTGTTTCATGGATAAAAGCTTTCGTAAAATAGGTGACAGCACGTTTTGCAGTACCATATATAGATAATCCGGTTCTGGTTCTGTCGTCGCTTCCAAAACCCTCCATATTGTAAATATAACCGCCCCCCTGTTTGCTCATATTGTTAAATACAATTCGGGTTGCCTGAATAGTGCCGTTAAGATCAACGGACAGGACAGTATCAATATCCCCGGCTTCCAGTTTTGCAACAGGTTTGTCAGGCTGGTTGATACCGGCATTATTAATCCAAATATCAACACGCCCCAAAAAGGCCTCAGCACTCTCCCACAGCCCGATAATTTCTTCAGGATTTGAAACATTGCACTGAAATGCTGAAATCTGATCACTGAAACCGGCGCTGCTGAAATAGCTTTTAGCAGCATTTATAGTTGATTCACGAGTTCCGCTTACAACGACTTTATACTCTTTTTTGAGAAACTCCAAAGCGAGCTCTCTGCCAATTCCTCTGGTTCCACCGGTAATAACGATAGTTTTCATTGTATCCCGCACTCCATTATTATCAATCGAAAAATTTAGAAAATATACTCCATAGTAATATGCTTAATTTCAGCCTCTAAGAACGGTTCTCCAACAGCGCTGAATCCCAGATTCCCGTAGTAATCAAGGAGGTAGTACTGGGCGTTCATAGTTAGCTTTTTGAAGTTACATTGTATCGCTTCCTCAACTGCAGCCTGAACCAGCTTTTTTCCCAGACCCAAACTCCTGAACTGTGATAGTATTGCGATTCGTTCAAGCTTAACCACAGCATTGTCTAAAGGACGAAATCTGAGACATCCTGCAGGTTCATTTCCACGCATGACAATAAAGTGTTCCAGGTTACTATCTTTTCCATCCTGATCTATAGCCGGGTCTACGTGCTGACCGATAACGAACACTTCCTTCCTGATGGTAAGCGCTTGTTGAAATAGTGTGAACACCTTTGAAGAGATGTGATAGGGTGGTTTTATGTGAACCATCTCAGTTTTCGGCAGTAATTTTTCCATTACTGTGTACTTTCTTGTTCCGTTACGGTAGGCCACAGACCCCTTTGAGTGGTAACCCCTTTTTATGTACATATTCAAAACCCGTGAAGACTCGGTTCTTGCATCAAGGCGAAGTGATTCTGCACCCTCTTTTTCTGCGTAGGTCTCAGCAAAGTCCATAAATTGGGATGCATATCCTCTCTTCTGAAATTGGGGAAGTACTGCGAGTCTGTTGAAAAAGATATATCTCTCTGTTTGCTGTTCCCAACAGATATGCGAATGATGATCCTCATTCTTTTCAGAGCCAATGGTCAAGGTGCCGATCAGAACCTCAGACTCCTCATCTATCCCGGCGTAGACATATCCTTTTTTTATATCCTCAGCAATCATCTCTCTTGTGGGGAATTTACTACCCCATTGCTCAATACCGAGTTCATGCAGTTGCTTTGAACATAGTGAGATAACTTCGATTATTTTATCCAGGTCGTGTAATTCTGCGTGACGTATAAACATAGAACAAGTATACAGGGAATAGGGTGTGTTGTGTACAAAAAATGATTACAGCTTTCCCTTCCAGACAACATTTTCAGCATATGGAGCCATCAAATCCCGATATCGGGACAAAAGGTCTGGGGAAGTGCGTTTCATTGTTCGATATTCTTTGCCCGGCAAACCTTCCCGGGGAAGAAATGGTTGAAGAGTATAGCGTTTTGCGCCATCGATCAGAGATCCAATTTTGTGCATCTCTTCGTCAGAATGAAAGTTTTCAATGATAGTAGTACGGAATTCATAATTTGCTGCATGCGTTTTTATAAGTTCAACTGAGGTTGCTATATAATCAGTATTGTTAAAGCCGACAAACTCCGGGTAGGCAGGTATGGTACACTTGATATCCATGGCAATATAGTCCACAAAAGGAAGTAATTCCTTAAGCATAGTGGGGTTGGATCCGTTTGTATCGAGTTTAACGGCAAGACCCTGGGATTTCAGCCAGGAAATAATAATGGGAATATCAGGGCAGAGAGTTGGTTCTCCACCAGTTAGAGTGACGCCGGTAACCCAATCGGTTTCCCTGAATTTTCGTATGGCTTTTGCAAAGACATCTCGTTGAAGCCCCTGTTTTTTTACACCGAGCAGCGGCGCATTGTGGCAGTACCCACAGGTAAAATTACAGCCGGAGGTAAAAAATACAGCTGAAATTTTTCCTGGAAAATCAACCAAAGAGGGTCGCTGCAGAAAACCGAATAGTGGTGTCTGCTCTGGGATTTGCTGAAAAATTGATTGAATCATGTTAACAGTCAGTCTTCCCTTGCCTCCAGCAGAATATGCTGAATCATTTTTGGAGTAATGGTTCCGGTTGCACTGTAATCTGTCTGAATACCCAGATAGGTGTACAATTTTGTGCTCCCGCATACAGCATCATAAGAACCGGGGTTTTTATTCATGACAAACTCATATCTGTCACGATCAGGATCAAACTTCTTTATGGTGAAAGCCGGTATTCGCTGCGGGTTGATACACTCAGCATTGCAGAAATCTATCAGTCCATCCTCAGTCATGATATCAAGATACACTTTTTCAAAATCCTGCCATTCCGGTTTCTCAAGTAATTTATCGACACGTTTATTAAGCATTTTACATTTCTCACAGCCCGCTTTACCGAAAATAATAATTTGATAAGGTATTAAATCCAAAGCTGTCGCTCCTCCGGCTATAACTCCTTCAGCTATAGCTCCTTCTGTTGTATATAGGTTATGCAAATTGGATAATCTCCACACTCTGCTCAGCTGTTTCTACCGCATAGTTACCGCGTTGCCGGGCTACAAGCTCACCGTATCGTTTAGACTTATTCCAGTTCTGAATGCGGCTGAAATAACCTACAACCCGGGTCTCTCCAAATACATTTGTAGACCCACAGCGTTCACATGTTTCAACCAGTCCACGGAAATTATGATTACAGTCCATACAGAAGGTGAATTCCGGAGAAATGGTAACCTGAGCACTTTGTGTTCTAAACAAAACCTCTTTCATCAACTCTGCAATTGATTCGGCTGAAGGCTGTTCTTCCCCGACGAAAGCATGGGTAATTGCACCGGATTCTATCATACTGTGAAACTTGCTCTGGAGGCGAATACGTTCAACAAGGGATATCGGAGCATCCGCAGTCATATGAATTGAGTTGGTATAATAAACGGAGTCATCATCCTCTCCCTTCACAATAGAACCAGCTTCTTTTCCGTAATAGATAAGGTCAGTTTTAGCCAATCGTCTTGCTGCACTTTCTGCAGGAGATTCTTCAAGGCTGAATTTTAGGTTGTGCTTGGCTGCCAGTTTCTTTGCCTTGAGGAACATGTGGGCAACTACCTTAAGACCAAGATTCATAGCTTCATCATTTTCGTGCAGCTCCAACCCATAAAGAAAGTTTACTGCATCATTTACCCCGATTAATCCGAGAATATAGGTTGCTTTATCGAGTTCTACATAGGGCCGGCCGTCACAAGCCTCTTTACCTAACTGGTAGAGCGGTCTGCCGGGTTCACTCATCATTTCCTTGATCCTGGCTTTTTTCTGGAGATGTGCCTCAACCGCCAGTTCCATTGTAATATCCAGTTCACCGAAAAGTCCTTCAAGATTTTTCTGTCCTTTCCTTGCTGCCCGGTATGCTGCCTGCGGAATATTAATCGTTACATTTTGGAATCCGCAGAAACGCATTGATTCAGGATGCTTAAGCATGCGGTTATCCTGAATAGTGGTTCGGAGACGGCAGCAGGCGGATAAAGTTACTTCGTCACGATCAAAGATGAAATATGTTGATCCATTTCTGCTTGCTAATTCACATGCCTGCATGTATATCGCATATTGTGCCGGATCGTTAAAAGTTTCATCACTTACATGAAAATCACATTTAGGAAATTCGAAAATCCGGCCGTTTTTGTCTCCTTCGCCCCAGACAGTGAGAAGGGCTCCGGCAAAATCTCTGGCTTCTTTAGTGTAATCACCGTAGGTGACTATTTTCCAGTTATTTTCCAGCATTACGGCTTCTACTGTTTTGTCATATATAATGCCTTTGTCTTCATCTGCAAGTTCACTCAGCACTAAGTGACGGGTTTCCTCTTTATCAGTATAGAAAAGGTCCATTAGTTTGTTGCCTGCATGATCCAGATCTTTTCGCAAAACCTCTTCCAACGGAAGTTTTTCTCCAGCTATCAGGATCATATACTTGCCGCGCGGCCCGATTGCAGGGACATCTATCATATACCCCGGTACACCGGTGTGAATATTAAAATCAAGAAATAAAGTTTGCCCGCCCCTTGAAAAGGCATTTTGGGCACCATTAAAGATAAGTTCCTGAGCAATTTGTTTTATTTGCGGTAATTCCATACCCTCGAGATACGGTGCATACAGAATGTTGATATACGCTATTCCCAGAGCTCCTGCATAATTAGCCTGCATGCTGGCAAGGAAAGTATTAAGGTGACCGGTCAGAACGCTTGCGGTTCGTGCCGGTTTTGATTCGGTGTTAAGATTACTAAGGCCGGTAAGGCCATATTTTTTAATATACTCTATCGAATGTGAAGAGCAGTAAACGCGGTGTGGATACCCCAGGTCATGAAGGTGGATAGCTCCGGTATCATGCGCCCGTTTGATCTCGGGTGAGAATATGGTCTCAAGACCCCACTGTTTTAGAACCAGTTCAGAAAGCCCAAGATTAACCGCCTCAGGGTTGTTGTTTACTATATTGCTGTTTTCTGTACCCTTTGTGAACATCAACTGCTCAACGAATTTTTTAGGGATTCGATAGATCGATAAATCCTGGAGCTGGGCGGTATATCCACGGTCAATTAATACATTATTTACCAGTTCCCGAATTAATGCAGTGTTTAGTAGTCTGAATGAGCCCCGAAGGACCGTATTTTCCACCTCTTTAGCCACACTGATTGATGCTTCAACAGATAAATCTGTCTCTTCAACAATTTGTCGAACAATTTCAGTTCTGTCCCAGGGTTTTGTAATATTTCCTGACGTGGATTCAACAAGGAGGAGACTGGTATCTGTAATATCAACCTCGGCTTTATCCAAATTACTTCGAACACGGATTTGTCTTCGCGCTACTTCCCGCTGTTTTCTATAACGTTTATATGCGGAAACCACAGATGAATGACCTTCTTCGGAAAGTGCTATCTCTACAAGGTCCTGAACATCTTCAATATGTGGAGTTCTGGTGTTATCAGCCTGTGCACGTACATAATATTCTGATGATGGCGTATTCAACTGTTCGAGGATGATTTCAGTTAATCGAACTGATTCTGCCGGGGTTATGGAAGCTTCTCCGCCATTTCTCTGTACAGCCTCTCCGGCGCTCAGGATTGCTGACTCAATTTTTTCCCGGCTAAATGGGACGATGTCCCCACTTCTTTTTCTGAATCCGTCAAACTGCAGAGATTGATCCATCATGAACTGCTCCTTTTTTACTACTGTTACTCTTTTTTAATTGTGGGTGAGGGAATTAAAAAAATCTCAGACTGCATCAAAGATTTTGAAATTGGTTTTTACGCTAAAAAGGCGATATGTCGAAAAGCAGTAGTATGTTCAGTTGAAATTACAACGCACTTCCAAACATGTTTTGCTGAAGAAAACATTCAATAAATATTCCTGAGTCAGCGAAAAAAGTTGTGCCCCAACACAACACCCTCTAACACTATATATTGTGTATTGGGATTTCGTCAATCTAAATGTAGCGTTTATTACAATAAATCGTATGAGTTATGGTTAACTAAATTAATTGAATCAGAAAAATAAAAGGTGTGTAGATCATGGGAAATTCAGGGGGAAACCGGTATTACTGCTGAAGTATTTTTTACCATGTGCCCTAACTCTTTCTCTAAAATGAGGATACCTGAGCAAATTTCAAAAATCGAAACAAAACTTCAAAAGGCAAATACCTTTAACCCATGTTCATTGAATTTTTCGATAGATAGTCTGTAAATAGTTCTATTGTAACAATAGTAAACTAACCTAAAGCCGGTGGGAATAGGAATCTGGTTTCAGTCGATAGTTCGTAAGTACTTATAGACAGGAGTACTTTTTATTGATGATTTCTCGCTCTTTTACAAAAACCTCCTGTACATACACGTCTGGAGGTATCCATTATGAAGTTTCCCCCTTTCTGCACCAATCCCCGCTGCCTGTTCCATCACCCCCAGGAGGTCAAAAAACGGAGAAAGAAAAAACGCCCCACCTTCCATAAACACGGCACTCGCTCTACCCGTGCATTTGGCCTGGTCTCCCGGTTCCGCTGCACAGCCTGCGGTAATTCCCACCGGCTTCCGGTCAGTTTATAACAATAAAATAAGTCCGAAAACTTCTGACTAATAAGCAGCTTGATCCAAATCAAAGATTATAAAAGAGCCCACTCGAAAGGTAGAGGAGATATCTCTTGTTTTGTTAAGAAGATTTAAGGTACAGTGAAGAAGTTGCGTAACTTCAAACCCGGGGGAGATAAGATGAAATTTATCTGTATAGGAAAAAACTATCTTGCACATGCTCATGAGATGGGCGGTTCAAAACCATCTGAACCCATGTTCTTTTTTAAACCTGATAATGCAAAACCGGCAACTAAGGACATTTTCCCCTATCCTGATTTTTCTTCTGATGTGCACCATGAGATTGAACTTGCGGTTTTAATAGACAGTAAGGTGCGAAACGTTTCTCAGACTCAGGCTTCAGGCTGCTATTCGAAGGTCTCTGTCGGGATAGATTTTACAGCCCGCGATTTGCAGAGACGCCAGAAAAAACTAGGCTTTCCCTGGGAGATCAGCAAGTCTTTTGAGGACTCCGCTCCAATTGGAGACTGGATTGAAATAGATATACTTGAGAAAGGAGTTCAGAATCTTGAACTTGAACTGCGCATTAATGGGCAAACGCGCCAAAAAGGCAATACCAGTGATATGATTTTTCCCATTGATCAGCTAATTGCCCATATTTCACGTTTTGTCTCAATTGATCCAGGTGATATTATTCTGACAGGGACTCCTGAAGGGGTTGGTCCGGTTCTTCCCGGTGATCTTCTTGAGGCATATCTTGAAGGTGAGAAGGTTCTGAATGTAGAAGTAGTCGCTCAGTAAGGAAAGCGATTTAGGAAAGCGATTTAGGAAAGAGCTGTCAGATAGTAATTATTTAAACTCATTCCTGAATACATAAGGGCATACAGAGCTTCCAGGACAATAAATTTTTTTTCCAATCCTTTCTCTCTTACCAGCTCTCCTAACAGACGAATAGTTCTGAGTCCTTCGGTTACCGTTGAGCTTTTCGGATCATTAAAGAACCCCTTTCCGATTAAGAGCCCCAGAGTCCTGTTCCTGCTGAGGTCGTTGAGTGCGGTAAGCCCCAGATCACCTATACCGCAGTAGTTGAAAATAGTACTGCTGCTGCATCCATACAATTCCAGCAGGTCACGCATCTCATTGACTGCTTTTGTCATTACCAGAAAATCTACATTGGGTGAGTTATATCGTCCTGAAACAATACCGATTGCTATAGCATACATGTTTTTCAGCACACTCAGCAGCTCGACTCCTTTAAGATCGTCAGAATGATCGAGCGAGATGCCGGTTTCCTGAAAGATTTTACATATATACGAAAAATCATCACTTATACCACCGTAGGTGAGAGCGGAAGGGACTCCATTCATGACCTCAACAGCAAAGGTTGGTCCTTTAAGAGAGCCAACATGAGTAAAGGGTATTGAGTCTACCAGAAAACTACCGTCAACAGAGAGCCCTTTTGCGAGATTAATGATGCGGGTGTCCTTACGTGTGTGAGGAAATATTTCATGTGTGTATGATTCAATAACTTGTGAGGGGATTGCCAGAAAAATCACATCGGCACTGTATGCACAGGAAATATCAAGGGTTGCGATAATATCAGCATTGATATGCCTTCCGGGAAAGTATTTTGAGTTCTGATTGAATTCGTTAATATCTACTGCAACATCCGGTTCAATAGTGTAGAGGATTATTCTATTTTCCGGGTTCCATGAGAGTCGCTGTGCCAGAGCTGTTCCGAAAACACCTGCACCTGCTATGACAATTGAATTAGTTTTCTGCATATACTATAACCTCGTCCTATTAATAAAAAAACCGAATTTTGCGATCAAATCAATAATCAAGTGTTATATTTACATGAAAACTCCAGAACAACTACGGGATAAAATGCGGTTTTTACACTGAATAGGAAGGGCAATTCAATCAAAGTATTTATTAAAACCATTTATTCGGTCGAAGACAGAAAACCACGGCCATGGCCGTGGATGAATGAGACTTTCGCCGGTATACTGGGTAGATGGAAGTTTGCAAATCTGCTCACAGCGTCTATTATTTGAAATATCATGTAGTATGGGTATGTA
>JABMQR010000010.1 GCA_013202335.1 Bacteroidota bacterium | reverse complement strand
TTAATTTATCCTCGTCTATCTTAATATTAACTTCCTCAAGATTACTTTTTAATTCCGCAACCTTATTATTCTGTTTTTCAATCTCTTCTTTACTCATCAATATAGACTGACCCAATGGAGTTAATCCGTTGGATTGCTGTGCGGTTTTTATCTGGCTTTTAATTTTTTTTGACTCAACATGTAATTTTGCAAGCTGTACCCTATCTTTTCTTCGCTGAATTTCAAAGTATTTACTCAAGGCTAAGTCATTAATCTGCTTCCTGCTTGCAAAATTGAGAATTAGATCATCCCCCTTTTGCTGCATGGTTTTATAAGAACCAGGGAAATTTGGGAATTCTATCTCAATACCTTTAGGTAAATGAATGGTTCCCGAAACCAAAGCCTTCTTGGGGATTTGTAACTCAAGATATTCCCGAGTCTTTTCTTTAAATATTTTATGTTCAACTTTAATAGGAATGTTTGTTTTCTTAACTCTAACATTTGAAGCAAGTATATCAGCCGCCAGTTCATCGCTTAAAGTGTAAACACTACCATCGTATAAAACCACAAGACGTTTTCTGTCTGCATCTAATATCTCGGCTTTACCTTGAACCGGCTTTGAAGTATCTCTGAAGGTACCTTTAAAATCAACATAAGCGCGCACCCTTAACGATTTAAACTCTTCAATGGCTGAACCGGGAGTGGCTAAGAGCCAGCGCAACGAACTACCCAGTCCATATTTTGAGATAGGTAATGCAAGAACGACCAATATTACCAAGATAAAAAAGATTAAAAGCTCAATCTTTGAGCCGGATTCCGGTCTGAACTTAGGACTTTTTGGAATTACATCCCTGCCAGAATCAGGCCAGAACATCTGAACACCACGTTTGTTCATCATGTCTAAGATTAAATGCGAAAAATAACTAATACTAAATGCAGCAATCCAACGGATAGGTAGATCTGACCAACCCCAGATTGAAATCTGGGGAATAAAGCTGATTAGACCAATAATTACTGTAAACAGAACCGAAAAGATCCCCCAACCCATAAGGGAGTGGGTAAAAGTACGATGCCCATATCTTCTTTCTAGTGGAACCGAGACCAAAAAAAACAATCGACCAATTATTGAGTGCGGATGATCTATGTCTGGAATAATTGAACCGAGGATAGCAAAGAGGATAATGGTCCAGTGGAGGCTAAACTGTACCCCGAACACTGATAATACTATCAGTGTTAAAAATATTCCAAATGCACTATGTGTTGGTGCTAACATCGCTGCCTTCTGCGGAGGCAGAATGTCAAATTTATCTTGATTTTCATTTTCTGGTTATCCTTTTACTTTCTAGTAATATTTCCGGGTATTGTCCATCTTCATGTATCCTGTAAGGCAATTCTTCATATGGCATACCTGAATTTTTGAATTCGCAATAAATATGAGGTCCACTATAATACTCATCTCCCATCAAATCATAATCGACAATATTTTCAAACGGAATCCTGCCAGTTTGGAGAAGTCGAATTGAGCGGTATTTCATAGTATCAAAATCAGAGCCATATTCAATAACATCCCAATTCCCATGTTGATCAATAATACCAGAGCATCCTCTCATGATAACTTCCAATCCCTTATAATAAAAATCATACAATTCAACTTTAAACCAAGGACTAATTCCAGGTTTTTTCTCATCAACATCTGGGTAATCATCATCATAAATCGAGTGAATTATTGCCTCTGAATATGAAAGTCTTATATAGGGCCTATATACAGCTTCCTCCCTCTTGTATTCTTTTCGATCCCGAAAGAAGTCTTTTAACATGCGGGATCTAAGTCTAATATTTTTTCTAATAGAAGAAATTTTGTTTTTAATTTCTTTTGTCATACTTATTCCAAAAAATGTAAATAGTAAATCTTTATGCTCGCTATATAGTTTTGCTTCTAATAATGAAGCCGACCACAATAATGCTAATTTTACTCTCTTTTTAACAGCATATTGTTGGAAGTCATCAAAACATTTTTTAGTAACATCACACGCTACAATAAGAAGCAATTTATCTGGAACTCTTCCATTTTTCTTTATTATTTTATCAATGACCTTTTTCGTCTCGCCAAAAGAAATAGACTTATATCTTTTACATTGAACATACCATGTTTCCAATTTATCATCTTCACTTCTTTCTGTAGCACGGATATCTATACCGCCATCGGAGCCAACCCTCCCAAGATGTTCTATGTTCTCCCATCTAATCAAGCGATAAAATATCATAAGACATAAGTCTTCAAATCTACTTGGAGACAAATCCTCGAAATGCAATCTATTAATTGTTTTTGATGGCACTATTATCACCTCATTCTAAACAGTAAAAATCTCGTAACTGCTAATATCGCCATTCCAAAGCCGGCTAATATATAACCTTCAAAACTATGAGTACCTAAAGCCAGAAATCTGAACATGATTGCGATTCCCCAAATAACAACAATTACCGATGTCCAATCTCTATATTTAATTCCGGCCTCATGATATATCTCTCTAACAGAATCACGATTAACTACCGGCTTATATGCAACTTGACGGATCATATCTACGATAGCCAATGGAAGTTTGTTTGATAATGTCATGACTCTGGTTTCGAGCAGCTCATAATCACTAATTGATAAATTATGAGTTAAGTATTTAATTAATTCTTTCGCTGATTGATCACTTAATGCTTTAAGTTCTGTATGTTTAAACTTCCACCAGACCTGTTTGAGTTTTTCCTTAGTATCATCCGTTGATGTGAGTATCGTGAAGTTCTCTATCAGTGCTAAAAATGGATCAACGTCAGATACCCTTAGATTTTGAAGATTATCAACTATAAGCATTGGAGGTTTGTTGCCTTTGGCATTAACTATGTATTCTGCAATCTCTCTGGTAGTAGCACGAGTTTTAATTTGATTACGCCATTCAGGGTTAATCTTGTCACATATCTGATTAAGCATAATCCTAGTTGGAGATGGGGAAGGAATGTATAAGGTGTTTGGTCCAAGAAGTTTAGCCATATGCTTTAGGGTGTGGGTTTTACCAATACCCAATGGTCCCATAAGTAAAACAGACTGGCCTTTGGTCAGGTTTGATTTTAGATTTTCTATTACTTTATCTCTACCGTAGATGATCTCTTCTGGATTAGGAATAATCGGACCTTTTATTTCAGATAGCTTCTTGGCTTGTTTAGGTTTAGTTGGGAAAACATTTGATATTAGGCGGGATAACATCGGCCTAGTATCTACATGAGCAACTACTTCTCCATTAACCACTGTCCTCTCTTCTGGTTTTGGAATATCCGGGGTGGCAGGAGGCTGCTTTGATGCCTGGACATATTTATTTATCGATTGAGGATCATTAATACCTAGAATCTGTTTAGCTTTATCTAGTGACACTTCCTCTTTAAAAAATCGAACCGCAAAAGTATTACGAAGTATCTGAGCATTTAGTTTTCTTTTTATTCTAGCCTGATCAGCATATTTTCTAATCAACTTGTCCACTGCCCTGTCTGATAGATTTTTAAGCTTACCCTTTGTTGTAACAAAGAAAGAAGAACTCTTGCTATCAACTCTTTCTTTGGACCACCTGGCTAATGCTTCATATGCTTGATCGTTTAATGGGATTTCCCTTTTACGGCTTCCTGAGATTTTAAGAATCTTTTTGTTCCAATCGATTGAGTCTATCTTTAGATCAATTAACTCATTTAAAAAGATTCCAGTGTTTAAAAATAACGTAACGATGGCTCGATCACGAAGGTTGTCAATCGAATTGAGAAGAGCATTAATTTCATTGAGGGTTAGATATTGTATTTCCTCTCCCATAGGGAAATTATACACCAATTTATGGCTATAGTGCGACTTTTCCTGCCGATAGTGCGGTTTACCCCCCTTGATGGTACTGAATACCTGGTCTTTTCTCATTAGCGATAGTATCTAGACCTTATGGTACTTTCTCTGATTTTCCCCTGCCCCATTTCCCTCTTAAGGTGGGGCGGGGTTTAAAAAGCCTAGAGGGCCCGGGCCAGGAGGAGTGACGCACTAGGTAGAGCGGAGTGGGCAGTGTTCCAAGCGAATGGAGAGTGGCCTTGAGCGAGGAGCGAAAGCGACGAGTCGAGGTGTTAGAAAAAAACTGCTCAAAAACCATACAAAGTCAAAACCAATAAATCCCACCATTTAAG
>JABMQR010000092.1 GCA_013202335.1 Bacteroidota bacterium | reverse complement strand
GTGCGTGTTCTTGCTTATCCTATCAAAAAAGAAGAAAAGGGACGATATCTCTATATTGAATTGGAAGCCGATCCGGCTGTTATTTCAGTGGTAGAGAAGAACTGTCATCTGTTTAACCAGGTGCTCAAGTTCCTGTTCGTTCGAAAAGAAAATTAGTATTGGAGAAAATCAATGGCTAACGATATTAACATGGTTGTTTTGGTTGGCCGGCTCACTAGAGACGCAGAGCTGAGGTATACCAATTCCGGAATTGCTGTTTGCAAATTTTCATTGGCTGTTAACCGAAAAAAGAGGTCGGGAGACAACTGGGAAGATGAAGTCAGCTTCATAGATATTGTTGTATGGGGTAAACAGGGCGAAGCAATTAGTAGATATCTGGAGAAGGGTAAACAGGTTTCTGTTGCTGGTGAATTACGCCAAAGTAGATGGGAACAGGATGGACAGTCCAGGAGTCGGATGGAAGTTGTTGCAAATAATGTACAGCTTTTAGGCGGCGGATCTGGATCAGGCCAGTATTCTCAAAACCGGAAAGAAAATGAAGCTGGAAATTCTGCACAGAACGGGCAAACCCGTAAATCTGATAGTGGATTTTCAACTAATGGTCCGGAAAAATTTGATGATGATATCCCTTTTTAAGGGATTGAGGAGAATAGATTAATTATGAGTGAAGAAACAAAACCACTGACAAGCACAAATACAGGAACAAGACCAGCCGGTGGTCAGAGTACATATAGACCGGAAAGAGACAACCGTGGCGGAGGTGGTGACAGAAGAAGACCTTCCGGCGGTGCTGGCGGACAGAAACGCAGCGGTATGTTCAGGAAAAAAGTATGCAGATTCTGTACACAGAAAATGGTTGCAAATTATAAGGAATTCGAAACTTTACGCAGATTTGTAACTGATCGAGGTAAAATTCTACCGAGAAGAATCACAGGAACTTGTGCTAAACACCAAAGAACTCTTTCTACTGAAATAAAAAAAGCACGTGTTCTTGCCTATATACCTTTTGAGAAGAAATAGAAAACTTTGTTGATGGAGCTTAAGAATCATACATATTATAAATTAGTAATATACATCCTTGCAGCGATTGTATTATCAAGGCTGGGTGTTTTATATATCTTTTGTATGATACCACTCCATTTAATGCAAAGGAAATATCCTGGGAAAGTTTTTTTTGCTTCTTCTGCAGCAATTACACTGGGAATTGTTCTATGGGATAGTATCGGATATATCAGAATAGGGCTGGAAAGCGCTGATGTGCTAATTGCAGCTTTAGGTATGTTCTATCCCGGAGCTTTGTTTATTGGTGTTATTGTGTACTATTTGCCTATAGAAATGCGGAAATTGTATAGATTTCTGCTAGCGGGAATAATTCCAGGATGTTTAGGAGCTTACTTTGTTTACCTGTTTGAGGGAAAAAGTGAAGCGGCCGAAAGTGCAATCAGTTTTTATTACAGCATTTTTCAGGAAGTGCTGAATTTTAGTGGATATGGTGAAATAGATGGTGATTCCATCTCTTTGCTATTTACATTAGCACTGAGAATAATTAAGAGTTCCTTTCTGCCAATTTGGTGTTTTCTTACTGGTCTTGGAATTCTTATGAGTGAGATGATTTACGGTAGGCAGACAAGAAGGCGTGGTACTTTTTTAGATAGATTCAATGTACCGGAGTTGTTTCTATGGCCTTTTATTGTATCATGGCTTATTGCTTTGCTGGATATAGTGTTTGGATTGGGAATTTTTGGAATTCTTGTTTGGAATATAGCGTTGGTTTTACTAATGGTATATGGTACTGCAGGTATTTCTATTCTCATGTATTTAGGAGCAAAAAAAGGAATTCGTTTGAATCCCTTAAGTTGGGTTGTTTTTTCCATATTTTTGCTTTTAATACCGATAATAAATGTTATTATGCTAATAGTAATTCCTGTATTGGGAATTTCAGAACATTGGATAAAATACAGGAAAGAGTTGAAGGAGAATTTAGATGAAAATCATACTTAAGCAGGATGTGTATAATCTGGGTGAAGAGGGCGATATTTGTGTTGTAGCTGATGGTTATGCCAGAAATTATCTTATCCCAAAAAAAATTGCCGTTTATCATAACAATATGAATCTTGCTGAATTAAAGAGCAAGGCATCGGCTATTGCGAAAAGAAAAGAAGAAAAAAGAAAAGATGCGCTTTCAATAAAAGAAAAGATTGAAGAACTTTCCCTTGAAATTAAGGTTTCTGCCGGAGATTCAGGTAAATTGTTTGGTGCAGTAACTGGTGCTACAATAGTTGAAGCTCTTTCTAAAGAGGGTATTCATATTGAAAAGAAAAAGCTGGATGTTCCTTCACATACCATCAAAATGGTTGGTAACTATTCAGTTAAAGTAAGACTTTATGAAAATGAAGCAGCTGATCTTAAAATTGTTGTAGTTAATGAGCGACTTGCAGAAATTAAGGAAAAAAAGGATGCAGCTGCATCACGTGCATCACAAGTTGAAGTTAAATCAGAATTTGATGATGATTTCGAAGAGGAAAGCGATTCCTTAGAAGTTGAAGCTGAAGAATTAGTAGAAACAGTTGAAGTTGTTGAAGAAAAAGAGGATCAAGAATAGCTTATGGCACCGGCTGGTGATTTCGGTAGAGTCCCGCCACATAGTGACGATGTAGAAAGAGTAGTATTAGGAGCTGTGCTTCTCTCAGAAGATGCTCTTGAAAAAGCTCTTGAAATACTCCAACCGGAAGATTTTTATAAAACTTCACATCAGCTCATCTTTGAATCAATACAGCATCTATCGAATAGTGATGATGCTGTAGATTTGATTACTTTGACAGAAAACCTAAAACAACGCGATAATCTCGATCGTGCAGGTGGTCCTCCCTATATAGCTTCATTAACCTCAAATGTCCCCACAACGTCAAATGTAGATTACTATTCAAAAATTATCAGAAATAATAGTTTTAGACGTAAACTTATACATATTACAAGTGAATTATCTGCTAAGGCTTATGATGAATCAGAAGATACGCAGGAAATTATTGCAGAAGCTGAGAAAAGAATTTTTGATATAATGGATAATTCCAGTTTGTCAAAGCAGTATCTAAAAGCTGATACAATAGTAACAGAAACAGTGAATGTTATAGAGAAACTGTTTCATGCGGGTGGAGACTACACTGGTGTTCCCACTGGATTTCCAGAACTGGATCAGTTTACCAGCGGATTTCAAGATTCTGAGTATATTGTTATAGGAGCTCGCCCTTCTGTTGGTAAAACTGCTCTTGCATTAACAATGGCTTCATATATGGCAGTTCACAAGAAAATTCCTGTTGGATTTTTTACTCTTGAGATGTCAGGTAAATCTTTGATGCAACGTTTACTCTCAGCTGAAGCAAAAATAGATTCTAGTAGAATTCGAAATGGAATGCTTAAACATTCTGATTTTAGTAAATTGACTGAGGCTGCAGGTAGATTGTATGAAGCTCCTCTTTTTATTGAAGATACGCCTAATATTAAACTGCTTGAGTTAAGAGCTCAGGCGAGAAGAATGAAGAAAAATGAAAATATTCGAGCTATCTTTATTGATTATATTGGTTTAATAGGGTCTGACAGTAAGAATAACATACCGAGGCATGAGCAGGTTGCAGAGATCTCCAGATCGCTAAAATCATTAGCCAGAGAGCTTGATATTCCAATTATCGCTTTGTCACAGGTAGGGCGTCAGTCTGAGGGTAAGGAACCTACACTTGCAGACCTCAGGGAGTCGGGTTCAATTGAACAGGATGCTGATGTTGTAATGTTCATTCATAAACAACGTGAAACTGATAAGGATTTGGATCATAACTCAAAAACTACTATTGAGACTGATTTAATTCTTGCAAAACAGAGAAACGGTCCTGTTGGTACTTGTAGGCTTGTATTTATACCAAAATTTACAAGATTTGAGTCATTAGCAAAAGGTGTCAAACAATAATTATCTGTTTTTTGTTAAGAAATTGATTTAAAAATTTAGAAAAAATCGTATATCATTAAAAACTGTAAAGATTAATAGAGTAAATAGGATTGCAAAACCAATTATTTGAATAATGTAATATTTACGAGGTGGTATTTGCTTTCGTGTTATACCCTCAGCTAGTGATAAAATCATCTGGCCGCCGTCAAGTGCAGGAATTGGGAGTAAATTAGCAAAACTTAGCGCAATACTAACAAACCCAAGTAATTGTAGAAGTGTTCTTATTCCTGTTAATAGACTTTGTCTAAAACCTGCTGCTGCAGCCTCACCCACAAGGTAAGTGATTTTTATGGGTCCGGCCATTGCTTCTTTCATATTTAATCCCATAAAAAGCATCCGTATACTTTGAATAGCTAAACTGAAAGTTGAACCAGCTTCTGCAGCACCTCTTTTAACAGCATCAAAAAAGCCGCTTGCTTTATGCACTAATGAAAGTGAAGGGAATCCGAACTGAATAAGAGTTTGACCATTTTCAGTATATCTCCTGACATACTGAAGAGTAACTAATTCACTATTACGCAGAACTTGCATTTCAGCAATTCCAGAACCAGTTAGTAACTCATCGTAGATGCCTAATACATGTTTAACGGGTCTACTATTAACTGAAATGATAACATCACCTACCAGAAAACCAGCAGCTTGCTCTGATGAAGAATCGGCAACAGCAGTGATGATAGGTTCAATCCATGCATAAATACCAATTAGTCCCATTCCAGTCGAACTATCAAGTTCAGGGGTTATAAGTGATGAAAATTTTTCGTTGTCCCGTAAATAGGTTATTGCTACAGTTTTGCCAGCTGAAGTAAGAAGAGCATTCTGAATATCAGCTAAATTTTCTATTGTATGATTATCTAGAGAAATAATAATATCACCAGTTTCTAAACCAGCTTTATCAGCAGGTCTTGGTCCATCTCCCAATATAGAAGTATATTCAGAGGAGAGAATAATCTTATTGGGATAGGTTTGTGATTCATATCCGATGGCCCAAACTAATGAAAATAAAATAATGGCAAAAACAAAATTAAAAAAAGGGCCGGCTGCATATGTTATAAATCGTTTAAATGGTGAAACAGAGAATAGTGATCCAGGCTCTTTGGGAAAGACTGACCATTTATTCTCAATTGCCTTACGAAACTCATCTTCACCTTTCATTTTACAATATCCGCCAACAGGGAAGATATTGATTCTATATTCAGTATTATTATACGTAAAAGATTTTAAACTTTTTCCCCAACCTACTGCAAATGCTTCAACTTCTATACCTGATATTCTTGCTGCAACAAGATGGCCTAATTCATGAACAATTATAATAATGCCCAACCCAAATAAGCCTAATAAAATTGTCCATAATATCATAGGGTTTTAAGCATCTCCTTGCTTTTAATTCGAATTTCAGAATCTATTGCAAATACATCATCAAAAGATACTGGAGCTGCGACCCAGTCAAGTTGCAGTACTTTAGAGGTTAGGGTAGAAATATCTGTGAACTTAATAGCTCCTGAAATAAAATTTTCTACCGCGACTTCATTTACGGCATTATAAGCAATTGAATAAGCACCTTTTAATTCTAGCGCCTGATATGCAAAACCCAGCATAGGGAATTTGTCTCTATCCGGTTGTTCAAAAGACAACGTTAATCCCGCTAAATCGAAAGGGTGGAATGAATTTTCCGTGATATCAGGAAACATAAGTGCATTCATAATAGGGATTTTCATATCAGTACTACTAAGTTGAGCATAAATACTTCCGTCAGTGGTAGAAATCATAGAATGTACAATACTTTGAGGATGGATTAAAACTTCTATTTTTTCTGGTGGTGTGTTGAAAAACATATGCGTTTCAATAACTTCCAAACCTTTATTGGCCAGGGTAGCAGAATCAATTGATATTTTTCTTCCCATACTCCAAGTAGGATGCTTCACAGCATCTTCGGGAGTTATTTGTGAAAATAACTCTTTTGGTGTATTTCGAAAAGGTCCACCTGATGCCGTGAGAATAATCTTATTCAAATAATTATCAGGTTTGAATCTAATAAGTTGTAAAATTGCTGAATGTTCCGAATCGACAGGTATTATTGATAGGTTCTTTTTTTCAGCCAGATCAAATATAAGAGAATTTGCCATTACAACTGTCTCTTTATTTGCCAGAACTAAATTCTTTCCCGATTCCAATGCTGTTATAGATGGTCTCAATCCAGGAGCTCCTGATATCCCATTGAGGACTATATCAGCGCTTGTTGTCTCTATCATCTCTAACAAACCATTTGTACCTGAGAATTGTATTTCGGAATTATTTATTGGAATACTTCCTGATAAAGCTGCAGCTGGTACATTAAACCTTTTTTTTATAGTAAGCAGTTCATGTTCATTTGTATTTGCCGAAATAGCGACAATCAAAAACTTTTCAGGATATCGAGATATTGCTTGAAGAGCACTGCTGCCTATTGAGCCTGTACACCCAAGTATAATTATTTTTTTCTGCATGTATTAAACCTGTATAGTTAAAATTATAAATAAATAAAAAAATGGAGCGCTAAATACAATGGAATCAATTGTATCAAGTATGCCTCCGCGTCCCGGGATTAAATCTCCTGAGTCTTTTACATTAGCAGATCGTTTGATAACAGATACAATTAGATCGCCAATATTTGCTGTTATGGAGACAATGAAAAAAAGCAGACCATAAAGGAACAAATTTTCTTTTTGGTTAATATCAGGGATTATCAAGATGTAAATATACCCAATAGTAATGGTCATCAGCAAACCGCCGATAAACCCGGCTAAACTTTTTTTTGGGCTGGCTTTAAAAATATTTCTTGAAGAACTGCCAAGAAGCATGCCGAATATATAGGCAAATACATCATTAGAAAAAATAAGCAGGAACAATAGTACAAGAAGCCAACTGGCATGTTCCAATGCGGAGATTCTAACCAGATATGTCACAAATATTGAAGGGTAAAATAATAAGAAAATATGAGATGTTACACGTGATACAGAACCAGAAAAATTATCAGTAGATCCTTTAAATATTTCAAATATACAAAGTATAGAAATTAGTAGAATAGATGTAAGCATCAATAGAGGAATTTCAGGGAAATAAAAAATTTCTACATGTACTGCCAGTGGAATGAAAACTGTAAGCCAGGGAGGAATGATTAAATCAACCGAGACTGCTTTTGAAATAATATTTTTCAATTCAAAAGAACCAAGAATAGTAAATGCAGAAACAACAATCATCAATGCCAAAAAATTAATTTGATCAAGGAAAAATATTATACTCAAAAATAGTGGAATTCCAATAATAGTGAGAACTACACGTTTTAATATTGTGTTCACCGCTGTACTCCTCCAAAATTCCTTTTTCTTTTACTGAATTCTTTTACTGCATTATCAAGATCTTCATCTGTCCAATCAGGCCATAGTTTATCACTAAAGAATAACTCTGAATAGGCACTTTGCCAAAGTAGAAAATTGCTTAAGCGTTTTTCTCCGGCTGTTCTGATAATTAAATCCGGGTCTGGTACTCCCGGATTATCTAAGTATTTGCAGAAATCCATTTCTTCAGGAATACTGTTCTGAACGAAAGTTTCACTGACCGAGTATCTTTTAAAAGCACGAAGAATTTCATCTCGTCCGCCATAATTAACTGCAAGACAAACGGTTAATCCTGTATGTTCAGATGTGTATTTAACAGCATTCTGTAAATTTCTGATAACAGTAGCAGGTAAGTTTTTATGACTTCCTGTATGTAGAATTCGAATATTTTCTTTCTTATAAAAGGGATACTCTTTTTTAATATATTTAGAAATTAGACTCATGAGATATGAAATTTCAGTCCCGGACCTTTTCCAGTTTTCAGTGGAGAAAGCATATAGTGTTATAAAGGGAATATTCATATTTGAGGCTGCCTGAATAATACGTTTCGCAGTTTTTAAGCCTTCTAAATGACCAGCAGATCTTACGAAGTTATGGGAATTAGCCCACCGGCCATTCCCGTCCATTATGATTCCTATATGCTGAGGTTTTAAATCAAGTCCCTGAAGATTACTGCAATCCTGCATCCATCAGACTTCCATGATCTCATGTTCTTTTTTTTCAAGAATAGTATTTATATCTGCTACATATTTATCAGTTATTTTTTGTATTTTATCTTGTCCCAGCTTTAATTGATCTTCACTTATCTCTTTTTGCTTTTCAAGTTTTTTCAAATCTTCTATACCGTCTCGTCGAATATTTCTGATTGAAACACGACTTGATTCAGCAGTATTTTTTGCTACTTTAACAAGTTCTTTTCTTCTTTCTTCAGTGAGTGGTGGTATATTTATTCTTATAAGTTTTCCATCATTATTTGGGTTTACGGACAATTCAGATTTTAATAAAGCCTTTTCTATAGTATTCAGAAGTGTTTTGTCCCATGGTTGAATAACTATTAGTCGAGCCTCAGGTACTGAAATACTGGCAATTTGCGAAAGTGGGGTGGGTTGGCCATAACAATCAACCCGGATTTTATCAAATAATGATGCTGAAGCTCTTCCAGTACGTAAGGAATTAAATTCGTTCTCAAGTGAAATAATACTTTTTTTCATTCTGTCTTCTGAGTTCTGTATTACAGAGTTCATTGAATATCTCCTAAATAAAAAAACTAATAATGATTATAAACAATTAATTTAATAAAATTGAATATTATTAGTCTATAAGTTAGATTTCTTTTACCATATATCTTAATCTTGTAAAAGCTGAATACATATATTCTATATTACTCTGAGCATAAAAAAAAGACCGTACATAATTATCGTACGGTCTTTTTTATGAATAAAAATTAATCGTCAGTGCCAACCCTGTAGTACTTGTACTCGAGGATTTCAAGTTTTGTTCCTAATTCTTTAGAAAGAGCTTTTAATACAGCAGCTACACTGGATTTATCATCTTTCACAAAACCCTGTTTGAGGAAACAGATCTCTGAAAGGTGTTTATTAAGTTTTCCCTTAACAATATTTTCAACTACATTTGCTGGTTTATCCAACGCTGCAACCTGGTTTGTGAATATATCCTTTTGTTCAGCAAGGTAGTTCTCATCAACATCTTCTTCTGATAGGTATAAAGGATTAAAAGCTGCAATATGCAAAGCACAATCAAATAAGAATTCTTTAATTCTATCAGATTTGAGAACAGAAGCGTCCTCAGCCCGAAGTTTAACAAGAACTCCGATTGCGCCTTCTCCATGTATATAATCTGCAGCTACCTCATTATCAGCAATATCAAAAACAGAAAAACGTTTTAAGGTCATATTTTCTTTAATTGTGCTAATTAGTTCTTTAACCAGATCTTCTAGTTCACTGGTAATCTCAGTAAGATTATTCTGAAAAATTGTATTCAGTAATGTATCCCCAAGAGTAATGAAATCTTTATTTCGTGCAACAAAATCAGTTTCACAAGCTATTTCAAGTACTGCTGCTTTTGAAGAGGTAATACAGGAAAATACACGTCCATTGTTTGTTGCCCGTCCGCTTCTCTTTGCAACTGCTGCTAACCCTAATTCTTTTAATTTTTTTTCTGCCAACTGGAAATCACCATTGGTCTCAACAAGTGCGTTCTTACAGTCAAGCATTCCTGCGCCTGTTTTATCCCTAAGCTTTTTTACATCTGCAGCTTTAATATTCACTCTTAACTCCTTAAAAAATTAAAAATCCCTTTGCAGTAACTAATAAATAGTATTGTGTAACACCATCAATTACTGCAGCAGGGGAATTATATTACTCTTCGTATAATGTTTTTTCATCAACTAGTGCAGCGGCTTTGGTGACAAGTATTTTATCACTTTCTGCTGCTACAACAACCTTGCTCTCTGTTTCCTTAGCTGGATCAAAATCAGCATAGTCTTTTTCTGAATACTCAGTTTCCGCCGGTTCATTTTCTTCAGCAACAGTGCTAACTTTTTCAACAGCTTCTTCTGGTTCTTCAAGAGTTTCTATCATTTCAAAACCAATTTCATTATCAGCATCAATAACTGCTTTTGAAATAATTTCTGCAAAAAGAGAAATAGCTCTAATGGCATCATCATTACCAGGAATAGGGTAATCAATATCAGTAGGATCACAATTTGTATCAACGACAGCAACTACTGGTATACCAAGACGTTTTGCCTCAGCTACAGCAATGACTTCTTTTCTGGTGTCAATAATAAAAACAGCTCCTGGTGGCTCTTTCATTTCCTTAATCCCACCAAGGTTTTTTTCCAGTTTTGCACGCTCTTTATTGAGTTTTGCAATCTCTTTTTTTGTTAAGCTTTCAAATGTTCCATCAATTTCCATCTTTTCAATTTTTTTCAGACGATGAATTGATTTTTTTATTGTTGAAAAATTAGTCAACATTCCACCAAGCCAACGATTGTTTACGTAAGGCATGCCGCAACGTTTTGCCTCAGTTTCAATTGCCTGCTGAGCTTGTTTTTTAGTTCCAACAAAAAGAACTGATTTTCCGTTTTTAACCTGTTCCCTGATTAGGTCATAGGCTTCTTTAATACAGACTGTTGTTTTCTGTAAATCAATAATATGAATCCCGTTACGTTCTGAAAAAATAAATCTTTTCATTTTGGGATTCCATCTCTTGGTCTGATGCCCAAAGTGCACACCTGATTCGAGCAGGTTTTTCATACTAACTACTGCCAAACTTTCCTCCATCCACTAGTAGTGTGAAAATGATCACACCGTCCTTCTCTTTTTCTCACCTTAAAGGCGGAGATTCAGGGTTTAAAATCCCTGTTCACGTAATATGCCAGAAATTTGATGAATAGGCAAGCCTGCAATTGTAAAATAACTTCCTTTAATTGAAGAAATTAAACGCAAACCAACTCCCTGGACTTTGTATGCACCTGCAGCTCTCATCCATTCATTCGTATCCAGATATTTATCGATATCATTTGAACTTAACGGGAAAAAAGTTACTTCTGCTGCCTCATAGCCGGATACACACTTTTTGATACCGGGGAAAAGAATTGAGAAGCCGGTATAAACAGAATGAACTTTTCCTGATAATTGCTGCAGCATTTGCTTTGCTATATCTTTTCCTAAAGGTTTACCCAAGATAACTTCCCTGCATAAAACAATAGTATCAGCTGTTATTACAGGAACCCGAAGCGTTTCCCAATTAGGTGTTTGTCTTTTAAATATATCCAGTTTGTACTGAGAGAGTGATTTTACATTTTCACCAGGGTATTTAACACTATTCTCTTCAATAGCATCTGTTGGTTTGACAATTACCATAAAACCAGCCTGTTCCAGAATTTGCTTTCTTGCAATAGAAGCAGATGCCAATATAATCTTTTGTCTGTTGCTGTTAATCTTCATTTATAGACAACTCCTCAAGCTCAGTCCGCACAGATTCCCAATTGTTCATCTGTTCCTGCAGCTCTGATTTGCTTCCTTCAAGCTCATTAACCAATGGTTTCATTTTATCACCATATTGATAATTGTCAGGATCAGACATAGCTGCTGTTAGCTTTTCAATTTTTATATCACATTGCTCTACAAGTAACAGTATTTGTTCTTCTTGTTTTTGCAGGGATTTTATTTTGTTGCGAATTGAATTTCTGGTTTTCCAGTCAACCTCTGTCACTGTTGCAGTATTAATAGGTGATGTATTCGATCCGGGCAGTTCCTTTTTTTTACTATCATCTGTTATATATTGATTGCGGTTTTCAAGGACCCAGGAAAAATAATCATAATCGCCCTCAAACATTTCAACGCCTGATTCTGACATATACATAATTCTCGTTGCGAGATTCCTAATAAAGTAACTATCGTGTGAAACAAAAATCAGTGTTCCTGTAAAAGATTGTAAGGCTTCCAAAAGTACATCTTTAGCTGCAATATCCAAATGGTTGGTTGGTTCATCAAGAATTAGAACATTATGAGGTTTTAACAGCAATTTAAGAAGTGAAAGACGACTTTTTTCTCCACCACTTAGTATTTCAGTTTTTTTATATATATCATCACCACGAAACAGAAAAGAACCAAGATAAGAACGAAGTTTAGGGATAAGTTGAGTAGGACATGTTGATTCGATTTCTTCATAAGCAGTTCGTGAAATATCAAGCATTTTATCTGAATCCTGAGCAAAGTAGCCTATTGATAATCCTGTACCATTAATTTTACTACCTTGAAAATCAGTATCTATTTCAGAAAGAATTCGAAGCAAGGTACTTTTCCCAGCTCCATTACGACCTGTAACAGCAAGCCTGTCTCCACGAGTCATGGAAAAAGAGAGATCAGAGAGTACCTTCAATTGGTCATAAGATTTTGATAACTTATCAATGGTAAATATCTGTTTTCCAGAGTGCTGTGATGGTGGAAAAGTAAAACTGATTTTTTTAAGATTTTCCGGGATTTCAATTTTCTCAATTTTTTCTAATTTAACTATTCGACTCTGAACCTGACGAGCCTTGGATTCTTTATATCTAAACCGGTCAATAAATAGTTCTATACGTTTAATTTCTTCCTGCTGCTGTGTGTATTGCTGAATCAATTGCTCTGTTCTTTGATTCCTCTGAAGTTCATAACTGGAATAATTACCTGCATATCTGGTGATAGCACCATTAAAGATTTCAAGAACTTCCAGAACTGTTTCATCCAGAAAATCTCTGTCGTGTGATACTATAAATATTCCACCTTTATATCTTGCGAGGTAGTTTTTGAGCCAAACTCTTGCTTCTACATCAAGATAATTTGTTGGCTCATCAAGGAGCAGAAAATCAGATTGCCCGAGTAAAGTTCTGGCCAGAGCTATTCTCATTTGCCAACCACCGGAAAATTCGCTGCAGGGTCTTGAAATATCCTCTTTTGAAAATCCTAATCCCTGGAGGACCTGATATATTCTTGTCTCTCGCTGATAATATCCACTAGCGAGAATTTTTTCATGAAGATCATGATGTTCAGAGAGCAGAGCAGACAAACGTGAGCTTGCTGAATGTGTATTATCTGAAATATTTTTCTCAAGTTCCTTAAGTTTCTCCTGTAAATCATGGAAATAGGTAAAAGCACTATCAGCTGATAAATATACTGTTGAATCCATAAATACATAATCAGATTGGGGTAAATAGGATATTCTGGAGTCTCGTGTTTTATGTATCAATCCTCCATCAGGTTCTATTTGTCCACAGATAATTTTCATTAAAGTTGATTTTCCGCTACCATTTGCTCCAGCAAGTGCAGTTCTGCTTTTGTCAGAAAGTGACATTGAGACAGAGGAGAGAATATCTCTGTCTCCATAAGACAATGATGTGTTTTCAAGTTGAAGTGACGGCACGTATACTCTCCTGCAAAAATAAATATGGAGTAAAAATAATCTGTACAGTTTTAAAGCTTTACAATTTATTGCATAATCCTGCATTATTATCAATATTGAGGTAGGATATCAATTTATTCTTGTAATTTGCAGCTCTATTAACTAGTATAATCTGTATGCAAACAGCTAATTGTATATCAATGGGAGATAACAAATGATCTGTCTTACCCTAACAGAAAAAAACATTGAAAATAATTTACTCCAGTATCAAAAATATCAAGACTTAATTGATGTGGTTGAACTGCGGATTGATATGCTGGAGGGAGTTATTCCTGTTGATTCAATTATTCGCTTTCCGGAGTTGTGTGAAAAACCTGTAATTTTGACCTGTCGAAAAGTAAAAGATGGCGGAAATTTTAACCAGGGTGAACGAACCAGATACAATCTCTTGCGAAAACTTATTAAAGGAAAATTTTCCTATATTGATCTGGAAGAAGATATGGGCAGAAATGAGCTTGAAATATGTGTTAAACAAAAAGGTATAGCAATTATAAGATCTTTCCATGACTTTAATGGTGTTCCTGGAGATCTTTTCAAGCGGATGCATAAGATATCTCAACAAGGAGAAATTCCAAAAGCAGCGGTAACTCCTCAATCATTTGCAGATGTTGCAAGAATATTTGAAGGTGAAAAGGAACTACGGGATATCGATAAGAAAATACTTCTGGGAATGGGAGATTATGGGGTTCCTACACGTATTTTATATAAATTAACCGGGTCTTTACTAAGTTTCTGTTCAGCCCCTGGAAGCTTACAAGGTGCTCCGGGTCATTTGACCCCGGAGTTGATGAAAAACCTGTATAAAGCAGATACAGTATCAAGCGAAACATCAATCTACGGAATCATAGGAAATCCTGTTATGCATTCCGCTTCCCCGGCAATACATAATCCCGGATTTCATAAATTGGGAATCAATGCAATTTATGTCCCATTTCTTGTTGATTCTGTTCGATCATTTTTTTCATTTTCAGAGAAAATAGGCATAAAAGGCTTCTCAGTAACTGTCCCGCACAAACAAAATGTTTTGCCTTATTTAGGTATAATTTCAAATGAAGTTAAGCAAATTGGAAGTTGTAATACAGTAGTTCAAACAAAAAAATTATGGAAGGGTATCAATACAGACTATTATGGTTTTTTACATCCAATACAAGAAGATCTTGAAACAGGTAATATTAAAAAAGCTTTGGTTATTGGTGCCGGAGGTGCTGCCAGATCTGTAGTATGGGCATTAAGAAACTATGGTTGTAGTGTTTCTATAGTGAATAGAACTCTTGATTCTGCAGTTAAACTAGCTGCAAAGACAGGTTCAACGGCAATTGAGAAATCAGAACTCGCAACATTCTCCATTGAAGATTCATTGAATAAACCTGATTTAGTGGTGCAAACTACTAGTGTAGGGATGGATCCCAATGCCGGTAAAGATCCAGTAGAAAATTATATTTTCAATGGTGATGAAATAGTGTATGACCTTGTCTATAAACCCAGAATGACAAGGCTTCTAAATCGTGCAAGTCAGGCCGGATGCAGAATAGTATATGGATATGAAATGCTCTATGCTCAGGGAATACTTCAATTTAAAACTTTCACCGGCAAAGAATATCCGCAAGGATAGCTGTTATGGTGAAAAAAGTGAACTTTTCAACTTTCGCAAAAGAAAGATTTTTCTGACAATAAACTCAGCCTCAGTTTCTTCCGGTACTATTATCCCCCGAAGTAAGGCATCTTTTCCTGGATTTTCCAAGGCAACAGGTCTTAATAGAGTTACTATTTCACTTCCATCAATTTTCCTCAAATGGATCTCAATTAAATCATTTCCATTTTTTAGTGCATTTCTACAAAGGTTAAGTTTTCCCTGATAATCTAATCCCTTAGCTTCCCAAATTGTTCTGTGTAAAGGGGAACCTCGCAGCTGTTCAGGAACTAAAATCAATTTTTTTTCAATACGTGCACTAAATTCTTCATAATCCTTTTCGGGAAAGTTCATTGCTTCAAGTTTTTCGGATAGTAGATTTTTTACTGATTTTCTATCTTCATCCGTATTCATTTCTTTTACTGGAAGATGCGTACTGGTTATTTCCTCAGAAATAATTGTTTGGAACGAGCTATCCTTAGAAAAGATATCAACATAATTTTTAGAATAATAGTCGTTAACTTGAGTATCCGGAGAAAAAGCTGAATCATTATCTTGAGTACTTTGCACTTTTGAAACGGCTGATTTAGTGGTTGGAAGAAAATCTATACCAGAATTAGTAAGTAACCCTCTCCAGATTAATTCATTATCCTTATCCATCAGAAAAATTCCTTCAGATAGTTTTTCAATAACATAATTATTAATATCTGGATGTGTTTCTATTATCCGGCTAAGAAAAGGATCGGCTTTAACAATTATACCATAATATATATCAATTCTATTATATACATCCAACCAACTCTTCATACTGCTAAGAATATGAGAGGGGACATCTCTTTTTGCCAGAGTATTATTTGCAGAAATAAACTGATTTAAAGTTTTGCCGGAATCAATTGCCTTTAAAAAACTTTTTTTAGTTAGTTCGAATAGATATTTGTTGTCAATTTTCCTGAGTTCAATGAAAGGATATAGTTTAATAAAAGAGAGAATGGGAATTACCGGGTCTATAATAATTGAGTAATCTGAATCCATTGTCATTAGGATCCGTTCATTTTTAGGATAAGGAGAATTTGATAGAGAGGGGTTTGAATTCGTATCACTGTTTTCACCATCTGCTGCAGAATGTGAATTTAACAGAGGTTTTATTGTTGGATTTATACAAAATAGGGGGATATCATTCTCGAGGTTTGTATTGATCTTATTTTCAAGAAATATTTTATGAGAAACAAGTAAATCAATTAAACTATTCTCATTTATTTGCAGCTTTATAGGAGTTTTATTGAGAAGGTTGGCAGCAGAAAACATTCTGCTAATATCATCCTTTGAAAAATAGAAATCACTCACACGATTAAACAGGACTAAAAATGAACTAACCACACTTATTGACAATTTTGAAACAGGAAGGGCTAAAATACTTATCAGGCTAAGTACAAAAAAGTGAAAAGGTGTTAGATTTTGTATGATTTTTGTATCACAGTGAGAATTCTCAAGTAGTATTTTATCATTAAGAACAATTTCTGTATTATTCTGTTTTAAAATGCCCAATGAAAATAAGGCATGATTAGCCAGATAACAAGCTTGTAAAAACAATTCTGACTGGTTTTTATCACCTAAATACTGCAGAATATTTTCTTCGGTTTTCTTCTTATATGTTCCATCAGGGAATATTGCGTGTTTATTGTGGAAATAATATGTTATCAGTGAAGGTATAAAAATTGGTTTTAATAAAAAAACTGCAGAGCAGAGGGTTTCAGTATTACCCGTTGTCACCTGAGATTTGTTTGATCCGAGAAGCATAGTTATATCAACTACATAGGTTGTAATCATTTCGCTGAATAATGGATTAATCTGTAGTTGTGCATTTGTTTCAGCAGTCAACAGGAGTAACCGTTCTTCAAGATTAATAATTGTTTGCTGAAGCTGAAAAAACTCATATTCATTATGAAATAGTTGATAAATGTCTTGAATTGTTGGTTGAGACAATAAAAAAACAGCAGTAAGAACCTTTTTATCAAGGGTGTCTATATATATTAATATTTTCTCCTGAACAGATTTAATGGTGAGGAATTTAATCAATTCTTTTATCAATGTAGGTTTATGGAAAGGTGTTTGAAGAGGTCCTAAATAGTTTCTTATTATATAAAAGAAAGTATCATCTTCCATACTGAGAAGTAGTTTTGTGAAATCATTGTTTTTTTTCATCAATCTTTTAATCCCATATCTCTATGTGATATTTGTAACCCTGTTCTGCAAGGAATTTTTGTCTGTTTGCAGCAAACTCTTCCTCGCTGGTATAACGTGTGATTAAAGAGTAAAAATAGGATCCATGCTTTTTAGGGCGAAGTATTCTTCCCAATCGCTGTGCCTCTTCCTGTCTTGATCCGAACGTACCCGAAATTTGAATTGCAACGGATGCATCCGGTAAGTCAATTGCAAAGTTGGCAACTTTTGATACTATTAAAATACGCTGCTCTTTTTTTCGAAATTTGTTAAATAGTTCCTCTCTCCTGCTGTTTGGAGTTGCACCGGTAATTAAAGGCAACTTCAACTCTTCAGCTAACTTTGAAAGTTGTGATATATATTGCCCAATAATTAAGATGTAATCTTTCTTATGATTATCAATTAACTGTTTTACAACCTGTGTTTTTATTGGGTTTTCAGAGGCAATGCGGTATTTTTGACGTTTAGAACCTATTGCATAATCAAGTTCAAGAGATTGTTGTAAAGGAATCCGTATTTCATAACAATGAGCTTCAGCTATCCATCCTTTTTGTTCAAGTTCTTTCCATGGGACATCATATCGTTTAGGTCCTACAAGAGAGAATACTTCATCCTCCCGATTATCTTCACGTATAAGTGTCGCAGTTAAACCCAAGCGGCTTATTGCCTGGATTTCAGCAGTTACCTTGAAAACAGGTGCCGGGAGGACATGAACTTCATCATAAAGTATTAGTCCCCAATCTCTTTCTCTGAAAATACCAAAGTGTGGGAAATCGCTCTCTTTATCCTTTCTCCATGTTAAGATTTGATAGGTGCAAACGGTAATAGGTAAAATTTCTTTCCTGTCACCGGAATATTCTCCAATTTGATCTTTGGTAAGATTTGTTTTATCAAGTAATTCATATATCCATTGATGAACAGCGGCAATGTTTGTTGTAACAATAAGTGTATTTGTTTTAAAGGCTTCCATTGCTGCTATGCCAATAATGGTTTTCCCTGAACCGCAGGGCAGAACAAGTGTTCCAAATCCTGATTTTCCATTTCCTATAAAGGCATCACAAGCTTCTCTTTGATAGTTTCGTAATATGAAAGGGTATCCTGATGAAGTAGTATTTTTAAACGCTATATCAAGATGTGCTCCTTTTCTTAATGGTACCAGGTCATCAACGGGATAGCCTGCCTTAATTAACTGTAGTTTTAATTCGCCCCTGTTATAAAGATGAACAAAAAAACCATATTGAATATCAGTATTTAGATTTAGGTCCAAAATCTGCGATGAATTTGAAATCGCTTCCGGTATTGGTAAAAGGAGTTCTTTTATTTTTGCTCTTGATTTACACTCAAGATTTAGCTTTTTTGTTGGTATGTATAGGTATAAATATGCTTCATCAGTAATGACTTTATGTAGAGAAATGAGTCCGTACTTACTTATTGTGTCACGAATGCTAAATAAAATAGATTCAGGGACAGGATATCGTGACCAATACTGTAAAATTGTTTCAATGTCGTCGACAGTTGAACCTGTTGATGCAGCATTCCAAAGAGACAATGGTGATAATTTATAAGTATGTACATGCTCAGGTGATTTAACTAATTCAGCAAAGACAGAAATTTCATTCCTGGCTTTATTAAAATCAGGTGAATGTACTTCAAGGAGGATAGTTTTGTCACTTTGTACAATAATAGGTCGGTCATGATTTTGAGAATCCATATCTGCATAGAGTAACTCATTTATGAGTAGAAAATCAATACAGAATCAGGTAATTGTTATACACGATACAGGTCGGTTCGACGATCATTAATAATGTGGTTTCTTTTAGAAATTGACTTATTAAGAGCTAGTGAGGGATCAATATCAATAACCTGTATATCTTCTTTTACCGCAGAAGATGAAATTAATATAGATCCGTCAGGGGCTGTAATCTGGCTGCCTCCAGTATACGTGCATGTCACAGATCCGGATTTTTCAGTACCAATCCTATTTGCCAATATCCAGTAAATTTGATTTTCTATTGATCGTGCAAGGGTGGTTGCCTGAGCGTATCCGGTTAATACCAGGTTAGAGGGGTGACAGATAATTTGTGCTCCTAAAAGAGTCAAGGTTCTTGCTGCTTCAGGAAACATATGATCAAAACAAATTAACATACCAACAGATACGCCCTGAACATCAAATACAAAAAAAGGATCATTTCCAGGTATGAAATGAATTTTCTCCCGATTAAAGAGATGGGCTTTTCTATAGGTAATTATTTCACCTTGAGGATTTATAAAAACGGAGCTGTTATAGCATAAATTTGATCCATCAATATCAACTTTCTCAGGATCAGCCTTCTCTATACAACCATAGATATATGATGTTTGGGTCTTTTTTGCTAAAGCAAGAAACATGTCACTTGAAGGACCCGGGATGGTCTCAGCACAAGCCAAAACTTCATCATTTGTTCCAAAAAGATACCCGGATAGAGAAAGTTCAGGGAGGACCAAAAGATCCGCTGAAGTCTTGCCTAACCGCGACTTGATATATTCATGATTTTTGAGTATATCATGGTAAAAAGGATGGTATTGAAAGTAACCAATTTTCATTATTTCCTCTGGGCTTTAAGTTGGTGCAGAAAAGCGATAATCATGCTCACAGAATCCTCTATGGGTTGGTTTCCTGAAATATCAATTATATAGTCAGCCAGTTTTTCATATATTTCTGATCTGGCTATAAATAATTTATGAAAACTCTCTTCCGGGTTTGCATTATCAAGAAATGGAGGAACGCCATTCTGTAAAATCCTGTGTAACAGTACTTGTTCATCTTGTTTTATATAAAAGAATGTACCATTTGTTTGTTTTAAATAATTTGTAAGGCGTGCATTGTCACAAGCTCCTCCGCCGAGAGCATAGATATAATTAAGACTTTTGTTCAATTCAGATAGAGGTATAGATAGTTTACGTTCAATATTTTCAACCATGGATAGGTATTCATACTCCTGAAATGTATTTTTACCACTTATTCGGTACAAATCTCTTATGGTCATTGTCTCGTAACCAGGTTTAGTACCAAGATATGTTGACAGAATATCATCTGCATCCAGAAAACTCATTGATAAAGCTTGAGCTGTTAATCTCCCCAAAGTACTTTTGCCGCAGTGTTTTAAACCAAAGAAATAAAAGGGGGTAGGTATTGTCGGTTGGTTAATCTTTTTTTTCACGACCCGTGTCACTCTCTTCTTTCTTTGATTGTAGTAATACTGAATTTTCAGGTCGTACAGGGTAAAATATAGTTGAAGAGTCATCCAGAAAGATTTTTTTGAGAAATGATCTTCTTTTTTGTTTATGAGAATTTTATGAAGTATCATTAGACAGATAAACCAGACAAGAGCTCCGATAGCTGAAGTTAAAGAAAAAAGCAGTCCCGTACCTGTAAGAATTATTTCCTGAGTTGACGAGATATAAGCTGAACGAAAAGCTGCTATGAAAAATAGCAACGAAGAGAGTGCCGGAAGAGTCCAGTAATAGCCCCACCGTTTAAAAACAGCGATAATGCAGTACACTACTGCTGAAAAATGCAGGATCACTTCAATCAATTCAATATAAAATTGTTCCATTTTTTCCTACTGATTTAATTAACATAGCAATAATAAAATAATTACATCGGTTAAAGTATGTTAATCTAGGGTATATGTAACTATTTTATATAAAACAATTACCTGGCAGAAAAAATTATAGTAATTTCATGAGATTTAACTTTCATTGCTCACCCAATGTTTACGTTGTATAATATCATATTGAAATTTTAAAAATCAACCTGTCCGGTCAGGTTTAATAAATACCTATTCTATTTCGGTGGTGATTGTAAGTAAAGGGAACATAATGAAAAATACCATAGATTCGTCAATATTAATGAAGAGAGAGCATCCAAAGAAAGAGGATGCCAGAGGCGCTTTCTTCCGTGATACCACTGCAATTATTCACTCATACCCATTCAGGAGACTAAAACACAAAACACAAGTGTTTTTTGCACCTAGTAATGATCATATCTGCACAAGGATTGAACATGTAATGCACGTAGCCTCTATTGCCTCCTCAATTTGTAAAGGTCTTAATCTGGATGATGAGCTTGCCTGGGCAATTGGGATGGGACATGATCTTGGTCATACGCCGTTTGGGCATGTAGGTGAGTGGGTGCTTAATGATCTAAATGCCCTGCATGGTGGTTTTATCCATGAAGTCTATTCACTCAGAGTAGTAGATTATCTTGCTGAGTATGGTAGAGGATTAAATTTAACGTACGCAGTTCGTGATGGGATAATAAGTCATTGCGGCGAAAAGTTTGAACAGTATATAGTTCCAGATCAAAGAGTGAAAAATTTACACAAAATTACTGATCGAAACTCAACTCCTTCAACATGGGAAGGAACAGTAGTTCGTATTGCTGATAAAATTGCATATTTGGGGCGTGATTATGAGGATGCAGTTAAACTTAAGATCATATCACCAGATACAATACCAACCAGCGTGAGTAAAATTATAGGATCTACAAATGCTGAAATTATTAACAATCTTGTTCAGGATGTAATTAAAAGCTCAAATGAACATAAGGGAATTGGTTTTTCAGATAAAATTTATGAGAGTGTGTGTCTTATGAAAGACCACAATTATAACTATATTTATAAATCACCGCTCCTATCAGAGTACCACACATATTTTGAGAGAATAATGAAATTAATTTATGAATATTTGGAAGACATTTTTACAAAGAATGGATTTAATCTCGAATTGTATAGAAAGGAACGAAACTTACTTTCTGTAAGGTTCGGAGATTATGTACTGAAAATGAAAAATTTCTATGAATCTGTTGATGGGGGTTTTGAACAAATAGTTTGTGATTATCTTGCTGGAATGAGCGATAACTATGCATTAGGCTGTGTTAATGAGATACTTCAGCCTAAGTATATGGAGAATCAATTTAACCGCTTCTTAATGGAGAGGTAGCGGATCAAATGCTTAACAGCATTTGATCTTGGGAGTTTTGCTAAGGCAAAACTCCAGGATATGTATAGGGTAGGAAAATGCTTAACAGCATTTGATCTTGGGAGTTTTGCTAAGGCAAAACTCCAGGATATGTAT
>JABMQR010000091.1 GCA_013202335.1 Bacteroidota bacterium | reverse complement strand
TGAAATACGGTTAACCATGCTTCTTCACGAAGCATTGGATCTACACACGTATCGATACTGAAAACACTGGGGATAAAAGCATCTTTCATTGATGCAAATACTTTCCATGCTTCAACAGCTTCAGGTGTATTGATTTCAGGAAATCCTGCGCCGTAAGAGAGTGCAAGTCCGCCGAATTGATATACAAGAGATTTCATCGGTACACCTGTTACAACAGCTTTTCCTTCGCCTTCACCTTTTGCAATGTTATTTGCCCACTGAGCATATTCAGCCCAGCTCAGGTTTTGTACATCTGCTCCAGCAGGTAGATAGGGAAGTGCTTTTTTATTTGCAAGCAGCAAATATACATCGGCACCAACCGGAATGAAATACTGTTTTCCATCTTTGTTTGTGTTTGCTTCGAATGTTGTACTGAAGTGTCTGTCAGTCCATGATGCGACATTCGCTGTTACATCCTCAACGTATCCGGCTTCAATCCACTCAAACATTCTTGCATTATAAGCACAAACAATATCAGTTGTTACATGCCCCGTTGCCTGCTGTATTTCAGCGCGCTGCAGGAGCGTGTTATCGTCAAGAATCTGGAAATTAACCCGATATCCTGTTTCTTCCTCAAATGGTTTGATAATCTCATCAATTACAAATTTTTGTTCATTTGGCGGGCTCCAAAGTCTTGATGAAAATACGATTGTTTTATCAGCGACGGGTGCGGCATCTTCTGCTGCAGCTGCAAAAGCCTGCACCGATACAAGTAGAAATACAATTGTAATTACCATAGACGCGATTCTGAGTTTTTTCACAACAAACCTCCTTAATGGTTTTGTGATTCCCGATCTTCGGAATTATTATTTTTTCCGGATCGTGTATAATTTTACAGATCTAAAGATCTGTTCGTAACCGTTGTTCCACTGGTAATAGGTAGGGATTTTATACGGGGCGGGACTGATATAATCCTCGATTGTCTAGGTTTATTGTTTTGGTATAATTTTATCCAAAACGTTTTGGAACCTAAATTGATGATATTCCAAAACGTTTTGGAAGTCAAGGATTACTTTAGAAACTTTTAGGAATTTTTTGCATGCACACAAATCAGGTAAAAAGTTTACTCATAGATATGCTGGCAGCACCAATAGCGGTATCAGCACCGGCATAATAGACGGTAAGCACTTCATCCCGTACAATCTGGCCGCAGCTGAAGATAACATTCGGGACATACCCATTGATTTCCCAATCTAATTCCGGTTCGAGAATGGGAGTAGATTGACGATAAAGGACTTTTTTCGGGTCGTTGATATCAAGAAGTGCAATCCCCAGGCTGTAGACATTTTGATTGGATGCATTTGTGCCCACACCATGATAAATCAGTACCCATCCCTCTCTGGTTTTGAAGGGAGGACCGGCAATTCCTATTTTAAGTCCTTCCCAATTTGATCCCGGTATCGGCTGCATTACTATAGAGTGGTTTTTCCAGTTGATCATATCTTTTGAGTAGGCTATCCAGATATCAGGCGGTCTTCTGTGGAGCATTACATAGTATCCGGAAATTTTTTCAGGAAAAAATGATGCATCTTTATTTGGTTCATCCAGAACGACGCCCTTTCGGTCCCAATGGTACAGGTCGGTTGATTCAGCCCTGCAGACACGCCAGTCGGAGGGAAACCGCCCGCCGTATCCGGTATAAAGCATCTGATAGATTCCATCAAGTTTTACAATCCTGGGATCTTCAGGACCTCTGGCTTCCTGACCTGGAAACGGGGACACTATTGGTTCTGTTTCCCGTTGGAAGTGAATTCCATCCTCACTGACTGCAATACCAAAACTATTATAGTAGATTCCATCACTTCCTTTTGATGATACATCTGTTGCCCGGTAGATTAGATAGGTTTTCTCATTTTTGGATACTGCTGCACAGTTGAATACTGCACCGGCTTCCCAGGAGTTTTCTGGGATAGGGGATAGGATGGGTGTGTTAGTTATTCTTGAAAGTTTCATGATGACCTCACTTTTTTTTCATGGTATTGAGTATAACAGCAGTTTTTTGTTTTTGTATATATTTTTACTGATCTGAAAAAGGTGGGGAAAATGTTGAATAGATCCAGTTCAACATCAGATTTATTCAGTAAAATTAACTGGTTGGAATTAACGCCGGAGATTGATATGATATAACTGAGCCAATTTCATAAATCAAAGATTTATAAAATTGGCTTCAGAAGTTTTTTGATAAATGTTTTATCTTATTGCATCAGAAGTAATTATAAATCATCAAAAAACTTCACTATTGGGTAGTTCTTTCAAAATTATTAATTTTGAAAGAACCTCAACTATATATTATTAATTCCCCAGAGGCTGAAAGTTGATATGAATGGGTGAAAGAGAGTTTAACTGGAATGTCAGCGACATCAATACATACAGATACAAAACCGGCGGTATTTCTGGATCGGGATGGCACTTTAATTGAGGATGTAGGGATACTCAGTTCCCCGGATCAAATTATACTGTTCCATGATACAGTTGAAACCTTGCTCACACTGCAGAAACACTTTCTGCTTTTTGTCATTACAAACCAGGGCGCAGCGGCAAGCGGACTAATTTCTCTGGATCAGATCAGTACAGTCAATTCAGCTCTTGCTGCCCGGTTGTCTGCTGAAGGAGTTGAGATTCAGGAGTGGTATGTGTGCCCGCATGATCGGTCTGAAAATTGTGACTGTATCAAGCCGAACTCTTTTTTTGTGCTGGAAGCAGCTAAAAATTATAATCTGGATCTGCAGAGATCGTATATTCTCGGGGATCATCCCCATGATGTGCTGACAGGGGAAGCTGAAGGGGTCTTCGGTCTTTACCTGCTAACCGGGCACGGATTAAAGCATATTGATGAAGTTCCTCTTGATAAACCGGTGTTTCATACTCTTGAGGATGCTGCAGAATGGATTTTTCAGCACCCTGATCCTCGTGAAACGCTGCAAAAAGCGATACGGGATGGGGCGCAAGCATTACAAAACGGGAAACTTGTCGCTTTTCCCACAGAGACTGTTTATGGACTGGGGGCGGATGCGCTAAATCAAGATGCTGCAGCTGAGATATTTATTGCGAAACAGCGACCTCTGCGGGATCCGTTGATTGTGCATGTGCATGATCCAAAGCAGGTGGAAAAACTAACCAGCTCAATTCCGGAAGCTGCAATAATGCTGATGGATACATTTTGGCCTGGACCGCTGACTTTGGTTCTGCCTAAGTCCCCGGCAGTACCTGATATTGTAACAGCAGGCGGACCGACAGTTGCTGTTCGTATGCCGAAACATCCGCTCGCCCTTGAGCTGCTCAGGCAGGCGGGGACACCCGTTGCGGCTCCCAGTGCAAATATTTTTGGGAAAACGAGTCCAACTACCGCAAAGCATGTTGCGGACCAGCTTGAAGGCAGGTATGAGGTGCTGATTGATGGCGGAGCCTGTCGTGTAGGGGTAGAGTCTACGGTATTAACCCTTGTGGGAGATAAACCGATTATTTTACGACCCGGTGGAATTACCAAAGAGGAAATTGAGCAGGTGATCGGACCTGTGGCAGACAGAAGTGAGCTGCCGGAAGAGCATATGGCAAGTCCGGGACTTTTACCCTCACATTATGCTCCGGCTACTCCCATGGTATTAACAGATACTCCCTTGAAATTTTGTAATGATGAGCATGTCGCAATTATTCTGCGAAAACCTGCAGAATCAACCTACAAGGGGAGTGTATTTGTGCTCAGCCCTGATGGTGATCTGAGAAGTGCAGCGGCAATGTTATATCAGACACTTCGTCTGGTTGATGGCATGCATTTCGATTTGATTGTTGCTGAACGGTTTCCTGATAAAGGGATCGGAGTTGCGGCAAATGATCGTATGACACGGGCTGCGGCGAAAAAGAGTTAGAGATTGAGCCAATTATAAATTGGCTTTTTCAAGAATTATATGATCATTCAAAATCTACCCGGAGCAGTATGTCATTTTCATAGTTTCCAAACATACTGCCGAATATATTTAAACCACCTTGATTCGGGGAATCAGCTTTAAGTCCGATTCTTACCGTAAAGCTCTCTTTTTGATACATCTGCAGATCAGAAATAGTAGTGTAGCCGGATTTCATACTATCAACAAAACTGCCTTCATTAGTTGTTTTCCAAATTTTTCGAAAGCCGTATTGTGTATCTCTGATACTCCACCATTCAGGAGTGAGATGACCGCGCTTATCTCCCATATCACCAGGGCTCGTCCAGGTACCTATCTCGCAGTTATTAATCCAGAGTGTTATATCTGAAGGCCAGTTTACATTATATCCCGGAAATTCAGAACAGATTTCCGCAATAACAGAAACGGATAAAACCTTCTTGTTTGGAGGGATATTTAGAGGAAATCGGTACTCCAGATATCCGCTGCGAAACCATATAAGCTGGGCTTTTGCCCGATTAGGGTTAAGGAATGCACTTTTGTCATCATAATAACCTATGACACTCTCTTCAGAGAGCAGCCCGCAGGGAGGTTCAGCTGAAAAATCGGTATATAATCCTATAGGCATTTCAGTTTCGATGCATTTATTATCCTTTGCCTCGAATGTTTCAAAAATGGGAATTACTACCTCCGCACAAGAAACTGAGCATATCTTTTGAGCTCCTTTCTTTGCAGGAATATGTTTGACCTCTATAAGTCTGGCATCTTCTAAAAGCTTTATGTTAGTGGTGCAGGTGGATTGTGGTATGCCAAGACGTTTTGCAATATCATTAATATTCAACGACTCTTTAGAGAGTAATACCAGCATGGTACGGCGAAGCTCTGAATTGAGCGCTTTTATAACAATTGGAGAATTTTTATAGGTTGTAACGAAAATTTTATGTTCCATAAGCCAAACATATCATGTATTTCTGATATGAACAAGTAATATTCTGGAAATAATAAAAAAAACTTAAAATATGTGATATGAAAAGAAAATAACAGTTGACAATTGGCAAAAAACGAAATAATATAATATAAAACAAACTATATCAAAAAACATTGATATAAAAAGGAGATTAAAATGAAGACAAATGTACTACTAATAGCAGTTACTATACTGGTAATTGCTTCGGCAGGACTTGCTTTTGGATCTGGACAGGAAGAAGCAGAAGCAAAATCAGTAGAAATTACCTTCTGGAATGGATATACCGGACCAGATCGACCTGCAGTTGAATTTCTGGTGGATCAGTTCAATGCTGTAGATACAATGAGAACCGTTTCTATGGAAATAATGCCTTGGGATTCACTATTTCAAAAACTCATGCCAGCGCTTGTGGCAGGTAACGGCCCTGATGTAATGGGATTTTCAATTTCACGTGTATCTGAATTTGCAGAAGCAAACCGGCTTGAGCCATTAGATTCCTACCTTGCTTCAAGTACTACATTAGCTAAGGCTGATCTTGTTCCCGGTATGGTACAGGGAGCATCATTCAATGGACAACTCTATGGGCTTCCCATGGCTTTTGCAAGCATGGTTATGTATTATAATAAAGAACATTTTAGAGAAGCAGGGCTTGACCCGGAAACTCCTCCATCAACCTATGAAGAGTTGCAAGACGCATGGAAAAAACTTCTGGTAAAAGATGGTGCAGGTAGTATCGTTCGTTATCCTCAGTCATTTGGTGTTAAGGCTACAGTTCCTATGCTTCCAGTCTTCTTCTGGGCTTTTGGTGCGGAAATAATTACTGAAGCAGGTGTAAGTGGACTTGATTCTGCTGAATCACTTGCCGCTGCTGAATATATTCAGAATGCATTTGTGAACTTGTCCGTTTCTCCTCTTGGATTAACCGGACAGGAGTCAGATAATGTATTTGCAGCTGGAAAATCCTCTATTGAGTGGAATGGTCCCTGGGCGATAAATGGATTTAAGGGTGCAGGTGTTGATCTTGGTATTGCGCTTGTACCAGCCGGTCCTGCAGGAAGATTTACCTGGGGTGGTGATACGGCAATGGTAATGAATAAAGACTCAGAAAACAAAGATACTGCATGGGCACTTATGGAGTATTGGAACAGCTATGATAGTCAGCAGTACTGGGCTAAAACGGTAGCATTTCCCCCTACAAGAGTTGATATGACCAATGATCCAGAGCTTTCTAAGAACGAGAATCTTTCCTATTTTATTGAATCTGCTGAATTTGCTAAGATCTACATGGCAGAACAGACAAAAGCCGGACAGATTGAAGAAGAAGTAATGATTCCATTGTATGAGAATATTACCCGAGGTTTGAAAGATGCAAAAACAGCTCTGGCTGAGGCACATGCCGCATTGAATAAAATACTTCAGGATTAACATTCCCGACAGTAATTTGTAGTTTAAGATGATTTCCGGCGTCTAGAGACAATTTTAGACGCCGGATTATTTTTATCAATTGCTCACATAAATATAATATTCAGGATAGAATGAGAAAGGTATAATACTGTTTGCTCATGCAGTAATGGTGTAGGGGAGGTTAAGAGGACTATGAAATTTAGTTTGGAAAAGAGGAAGCAGCGAAGTGGTATGATTATGGTTGCTCCCAGTCTTATAGTTTTGTCAGTATTCATACTATTCCCTATTATAAATTCTGCTTACTTGAGTTTGTTTGATTTTAATTTATTGAAAGGTACCAGTAAGTTTATTCAATTTGAAAATTATCAAAAAATGTTTCAAGAGCAGCGCTTTTGGGGAGCTCTGGGGAATACGTTTTATTTTACCTTAGTATATGTCCCGTTACTCTCATTAACAGCACTGATTTTAGCAGTTTTGTTGGATAGGAAGAGTCAGAAAGCAACAAAATTTTTTCAAGCGATCTTTTTTCTCCCGGCAATAACCTCTATGGCGATTGTTGCAATCGGATGGAGATATATTCTTGACCCGAACATAGGAATACTGTTTGGTGTGCTGAATAAGTTGAGTATCCAGTCAGTACCACTGCTGCAGAATATAAAACTGGCAATGCCTACGATTATTGGAATAAGTCTCTGGAAAGCTGCTGGATTCAATATGGTAATATTGCTTGCTGGTTTGAAAGGCATTTCTGATACTTATTATGAAGCAGCCTCTATTGATGGGGCCGGAACTGTTTACACCTTTTTCCATATAACATTACCGCTGCTGCTTCCCAGTTTATCATTTGTGATTATTACGAATATTATAAGCTCATTTCAGGTATTTGATCAGATCTACGTGCTGACAAAAGGCGGCCCATTATTCAAAACAGAAGTGCTTGTCTATTACATATATTATCAAGGGTTTAATCTTTTTAAAATCGGATATGCCTCCTCTCTTTCATTCATCCTTTTTATGATTATCCTCTCGGTAACGGTTTTTCAGCTCAAAAAATTCATGAAACACGAGGTGGATGTATGACCGGGAAACCGAACCGTCTAATAACCGGGGTCTTAACCATTCTATTGGCAATAACTGCCTTTTTAATCATATTTCCCATGTTGTGGATCCTGTTTACTTCGTTAAAACCTGAGTCTCTGATTCTTGGAGAGCCAGCTAGACTACTGCCCAAAAAGATCACTATGGAACAGTATAAGTTAGTGTTTCAAGCGATACCCTTTTTTACTTTTTTGAAGAATTCGATAATTTTCTCTGTTGGGGTAACTTTGTTTTCTCTCTTTTTTGACAGTATGGCTGGGTACGCTTTTGCAAAACTGCGATTTCGCGGCTCGAATATTGTTTTTTATGTGGTGCTTGCAACCTTAATGGTACCGTTTCAGATAATTATGATTCCGCTCTATTTGATGATGCATAAACTGCATGGTCTTGATACCTATTGGGGTTTAATTCTTCCCAGAATTACTAATGCATTCGGCATATATCTTATGCGGCAATTTTTTCTCTCAGTTCCGGAAGATCTTCTAGATGCCGGCAGAATAGAGGGATTAAATGAATTTAAGATATATGTAAAAATAGCTCTGCCGATTACTACAACAGCCCTTACAACATTGGGGGTCTTCCATTTTATGTACAATTGGAATGATTTTTTATGGCCTTTAATTATTATAAATTCTATAGAGAGGAGGACGTTGCCGGTAGGTTTGGCGTTATTTACCGGTGAACATGTGATGGCACATGGACCTATCATGGCCGGGGCAATCCTGTCCATCCTCCCAATATTAATATTTTATCTATTTGCCCAGAAAACCTTCATCAAAGGTGTGGCAATCAGCGGTTTGAAGGGGTAACAGATGCGTGAAAAACAAAATTTTCTTTGGGCAGGGGGAATAGAAAATACTTTTATTAATCATCCACACCCTGTAACCGGAAAACGGTTGGATGAATATGAACTTACGAATCATTATGATAATTGGAAGTCTGATGTTGAGATGGTAGCGTCAATTCCTATAAATTCACTTCGGTGGGGAATTCCCTGGTATAAAGCCAACCCGAAGCCCGGTGTATTTGATTTGGACTGGTCTAAGCGGGTTGTTGATGCTCTTCTGGAAAAAAATATTGAACCGATAATTGATTTAGTTCACTATGGAACACCGGATTGGTTGGATAATTCTTTCCTACATCCCGATTATCCAGATAGAGTTACAGAGTTTACTGAAGCGGTTTTATCTTCTATAGGGGATAGAGTAACGTATTTCACGCCTAATAATGAGCCGTATACCGCCTGTGAGTTTTGTGGCCTGCGTGGCGAATGGCCGCCTTATGGCACGAGTGATGAAATCTTTTTATCAATTATGAAGCAAATCGGGAAGGGGGTCACCAAAACATCGCACTTGTTACGGGATTACCATAAAGTCAGTGTTCATGTTGAGGTAGCCTCTGATGGATGGACAGATGAGCCTGATTTGCAGGCTGAAACGGCTCACTTTTCTACTAAACAGCGGATTTACTGGGATATGATCACCGGAAAAATCACTTCTCAGCATAGGCTCTACTCCTGGCTTTTGGATAAGGGTTGGGATGTAATGGATATGCAGTATTTTTCTGATAATCCTGTTGAGATCGATATAATGGGACTTAATTTTTATCCACAATGGTCTATATCTGAATTTGTAAAAGCTCAGCCCGACAGCAATAATTCCGAATGGACTCGGAAGCCAACACCATCAGGTAAAGAAGCACTGAAACAACTCATAGAAAAATATTGGGATATCTATAGAGTGCCGATCATGATCACTGAAACAAGTGTGTATGGAGAATCAAGCCTGAAAACCGATTGGTTAAGCACCTCTGTTGCGGCTTTAGGGGAATTGAGAGAAAAAGGTGTTGAAATTGTTGGCTATACCTGGTTTCCCCTGCTCGACATGATTGACTGGAATTATCGAATTGAAGCGGGTCCGTCAGAGAATTTTCTTATTAATTTGGGATTATGGGATAGCGAACGTAAAGCCTATTCTGCTGTAAAAACTTACAAAGAGGTCATTGAAACGAGTGGACTATAAACAATCTGTGCTGATTCATCAGGAACAAAAAAAATGGGGAGTTGCCAGGTTCTTTCTGGAATTCCCTCCCCAGATTTCTAAGCCAGGTGGTTTACAAGTGAATGAAGAGGCTCTACTAGCGGAACTTGGCGTTCTGGTGAAATGTACTATACAGGAAAATAGTGACAGAGATAGTATCCATTTTCAGGTTAAAGGAGCTGAATTAGGAGCTGTAAGGGTGCCATTGGCTATACGAGTAGATGTAGAGGTCCGGGGCAAAACAGGGGATATTCTCGTGCCGGGTTTATGGTACAGAGGTAATCCCGGAACGCTGTTCGGTGCGCCGTGCAATAAGACTGCTAATTCCTGGTCCTTTCGAGAAGATCGATTGCCTATTCCCGGCATTGCCTATTCAGGATATGATGCATCTTTTATTATGTTGAATATGCAACTACCGAATGTGGGTGGGGTTTTTGCAAGAGATCCTTTGCGAAACCTTTCAGAAGGAGAAGATGTTTGTGTCCCTATAGGGAGCTTTGGTTTTGAACAGGAATCTACCGATAAAACAACGATTTATTACCGTGCACCTTATGCAGAAACACCGGGGCCTTATGTAAAAAAGATGCATTTTCAGAATTCAGGGGAACTAATTCCTGAATATACTTTTAAAGAGTTAGCACAAGATGAATCACTGAATATCAACTTAACACTTTTTCATGAAAAACCTATGAATTTTCAGTCCTTAATATCACAGTTTACCCGGTTTGCTTATACCGAGATTGCACCTACTGTACCACCTCTCCAGCTAAAAGCTTCAGAAATTCGTACGCATCTCTCTAACTATCTGGAAACAAGCTTTTTTACTTCAGGAAATATTTCTGGTTTTGCAGGGAAAGAGATGCAGACATTTGCTGAATCCCTGTCATTGTATCATATGGAAATTGGTTTTATTGGCCGTGGATTACTAAATGCATTGTTTAGTATTGAATATGGGTTATCCAATAACCTGCAAAAGTTTGTGGAGATGGGGTATTCAGTTATAAATTCAATGGTTGAGTTTGGATTTAAAAACTCCTGTCTCTATGAAGGATACGACAGTGAATCCGGAAAATGGGATTCGGAAGAACAGTTTTTTCTTCGAAGGCAGTGCGAGGGGGCTTTGGTGCTGCATAATGCCAGTAATTTTGTTTTTCCGACGCCTAAAAAATGGCAAACGGGTTTTTCAAAGATTGCTAAGTATATAGCCTCACTGCAGTATTCTGATGGGCATCTTCCCCACAGCTTTGATTCCAGCGGAGTTGTTCTTGACGAGCACGGCAGCTCAACAGCTGTAGCTATTCCCGTATTACTCATTATTGATGAGGAGAAAGCAGTTACCGCCGGGATGTATGTAGTCGATAAGATAATTAATCCTGCTCGATACGCATCTTTATCTTTAGATTCCTCCTGTGAGGATAAAGAATCAGGGATAATTGCTCTCTCTTCGATGGTTGCATTGTTTAAAGCAACAAGGAACGAGTTTTGGCTTGAGGCGGCTAAGAAGGCGGCTGATTACGTATTGAGTTGGTTTTATGTTTGGGATGTTCCTTTTTCCAGGAACACGCTTCTGCATACACTGAATTTCAAAACCTCAGGATGGGGGAGTGTTTCCATTGAGAATAATCATATTGACTGTTATTTATTCGATTTAAGTAATTCTCTGGATTTTCTGGGAAATTCCACAGAAGACGAATTCTACCAAAACGCAAGTAAATTTATCTATAATTCAATTGTTGAGAGGCTTATTCAATATGATGGGCATGATGTTGGCATAAAGCTTACTGGATTTGTTCCTGAAGTTATACAGCAAACAAATTGGGATTATGGCAGCGGCGGGAAGGGTACCTATAACCAGATTAATGCATTCGGTTGGACAAATGCGAGTATATGGAGTGCTTTGAAGGATTAGAAGAAGGTCTCTTTTCGGTGACTTTTTACATGTCGGGAAACATTATAGCCAGTTCTTTAATTAAAATTCTTATCTCTTCACTCTCACTAACTTTCATCTTATCAGTATTCGAAAATGTGACAATTCCGAGATTGTCTGCCGACAATGCGGTGAAAACACCTTCAAGGACTAATTCCGAACCTAAAAATTGGTTGGGGAAAGAGGGAGCTCCGCCGGTGAGAAGTCCAACTCCCTTTTTACAGTTGGTTTTTGGCTTATCCCCCCGGGGTATACCGGCCCAGTAGATCTGCAGGCGATCTATGAGCATCTTCACTTTTCCCGGAACTGAGTGATAGTAGACTGGTGAGGCGATAATGATGTTGTCAGCCGCATCTATTTTCTGGTAGATATCCTGCATAGTGTCCTTGATCGAACAACCTCTGTGTTCCCAGCAGTAACGGCAGTCAATACAGGGTTTTACATCAGTATTATAGCAGTCAATAATTTCCACATCTCCAGCTTTATCACTCATGGATTCCAGAAGGATATCAAGCATTGCTTTGGTTTCACCATGCTTACGGGCTGATCCGAAAAATACCAGTGTTTTCATTATTTTCCTCCGGGAATATTGTTCATAATTCGATAGTATCAGATGATATTCACAGGCTTCAAAATATCAGCCTCTAGCATATTTCCCAGTGACTCCTGATTAGCAGGATTCTTAATAAAACCAGAAGTCTTTTCTGAATCCCCGCTCAAAGCAGCCTGCAGGAATTCGTACTCCTCAAATGAGGCAAAATATATCGCAAATTCGGATTCTTCTAAGTAAAACACAAGATAGGATTTTTCAGCTTCACACAAATCCATAATATCAACTAATTGATTAATTCCCTGCTCACACAAATTAATAATTTCCAATGGGTTGTAGGTGAACTCTGCAACAGCAGTTGAATCATTTAGCAGCAGCTCATTTGTAAGTTTGAATTTTTGGGTGTTAACGGTATTGTCATAAGAAAGGTTGTTCGTTACCCAGAAATATTTCACCATATCAATTGCCAGATCAGTAAGTGCCGAAACGTTCAGTTGCTTGAAGATCTTCGTGATTACCTCAACCTGGAATGCATAGGAGTCAGTATCAGCTGGATTTTCCGGTAAGTATTCAGCAGCTAAAGTAAAAAACTCCGAAGGCTGCAGCTTTACTGTAGGGAGAATTATATCAAACCAGGAGACAGCTTTTCCCTGGTTGTAAAAAAGATCAACTGCCGAAGCGATTTTTTGTGCTTGTGCCATATCAGCCTCTGAAAAACCAGGGGTTGAGGTGACAATCCAGGAGTTAACCGAGGAGTAGTTAATATTATAGGAATCTGCCCGATGAAAGAGCTCCGTCCCTGGAAGAATAGCCAATGGAAAAATATCCAGATGGTTAGGTGCCAGGCTGAAAGAGTAGTCCAGACTTTCGAGAAATCCTGACAGTGTGTCTTCCGGTAATCCGTAGATTAAATCAAATCCATAGGCTACATTTGCCTCATGAAGAAGAAAAACCTTTTCGGTAAACACTTCCTGATTATAGGTTCTATTGATATTTTTAAGCACGTTTGGATGAATGCTCTGCAGCCCTATTTGGAGGGTGCAGAAAATATCAGCGAACAGATCACTTAACTCCTCATCTAAAAATTCAGCCCGTATTTCCATTGAGTAGTGGATATCCGGAGCCTTTTCTGCAAGAAGTCTGAGCAGTTTTTTTGCCTGCTCTTTATGGTAGTTGAAGGTTGGATCCAGTATGAAAATTTCTGAAATACCTGCCTTCCTGAACAGTTTCAGTTCAGCAAGAATTCTCGATTCTGAAAATCTGCGGATGCTGCTCTGTCCCCTGGATTCAAAACAGAAGTAACATTTAAAGGGGCAGCCCCGTGAGAGTTACCAGAGCACGCCGGTATAGTTATCTAAAGGCAGGGTCCCGTCAAGATAAGGAGAGGGGAGTTTTTCAAGATCTGGACTGCCGTGTCCCAGTATTTGTGTGAGTGTGGGTGGGGGTGGGGGTGGGGAGGCTGCACTTTTATTTAGCAGCTGCCGGATAACAGGTATAATAAGGTCTTCAGATTCACCCTCAAATACAAAATCAATATCCGGATTTTCTTTGTAGAAATCAGGGCGGGCGCTGGGTTCGGAACCGCCAACCATTATGTTACAGGCAGGAAAGGAGCTCTTAATGCTGGAAGCTATTTCCAAAGAAGTCTTTCTGTTCCACAAATAAATTGACAACCCCAGAGAATCAGGATTATGCTCTGCTATTTTTTCTATATGGATTTCCAGAGAGTCGTTGAGGTAGCAATCCACAATTTCGATATCGATCTCTGTAGGAAAATGCTTTTTAACATTTGCCGCAACTGATGCTGCCCCCAGAGGAATGGCTCGGGATGACCGCTGAATATGAACACACACAAATACAAATTTCATTGCTACACCATACGGAAAAACTGAAGAAATGTTTAGCCCTAATAAATAGAATGTACTCTCATAGAGTTTGTTAATATCATGATGATAATGAAAACGAAAAAAACGAAAAAAACGTTTGTATTGATAATTACTGTTATTCTTATTCTCGTATTGGGAGGATGTGCCAGTATGGTAAAAAATCAGACAGGGTTACAGGATGGTACGTTTTTCCCCTGTCCGGATTCACCGAATTGTGTCTCCTCTATGACCGAAGGTACCGATCATTATATTGATCCAATTGCCTATGCGGAAATGACTCGAGAAGAGGCTGTTCAGCTGATGACCAGGGTTGTTGAGTACGAGGTAAATAGCTTTATTACATATGCAGAAGATTACTATATCCATGCTTGTATTCCGCTTGAATTTTTTTCGATTGGGCAACAAGGGTCGGATCGTATTTCTCTGTTACTTCCTGCTCATACAAATCCCGTTGCTGCTTATTAAAGGCATCAAACATTATATTTTCCTCTAAAACTGCTGCATCAATTAGTCCATTGAACAGTGATATATTATACTTGTCAACGGGTATACTCTATGTATTGCTTATATGTATACATCTTTTATATATTGGCCATAGTGGTGGTGGTTGATAGTGAGTGCTGGGGATAGATTGGTTAAATAATATAGTTTTAGGAATTGTCAGCTTTCCAGAAAATTTATTAGCTTGTGGTACTGCTTTCGTGAGTAAGTCAATCCTCTATAAGCTACTGCTTCTCACCTGCTCCAGCAGCTGCTGCATCTCCTGGACAATATCCTGCCGTTCCCACCAAAGGTTCAGGGTTTCCCTGGAATCGTTGGCGATGTTGTAGAGTTGCCCTTTTGCCTGATCTTCGGTGGGTACATAGCGATTTGGCTCGCTAAATCCGCCAGAACCTACACCCTCAATATATTTCCACTCTCCTCTACGGATGGAAAACATCCCATCGTAGGCGTGATGAATCAACGACTCCCTAAGGCCTGCGGATTCCGGGCTCTCCAAAAGCGGTAGAAAGCTGATACTGTCTGCAGCAGCATCATTTGCTAAGTGTATATCAAGGATATCGGCACTAGTAGCTATTATATCCATAAGCGAAATCAATTCTGAGTTTTCCCGCCCTGGGGTGATAAATGAAGGCCATCGCATCACGAGAGGTTCGCGGTGTCCACCTTCATAAATATCTGCCTTTTGACCACGCAGGTTGCCATTGGATTTGTGCCCGTAATCTTTGCCGTCATAATTTGTCAAGCGTGCTCCATTGTCACTTGTAACTATAAAAAGGGTATTTTCAAATTGATCTGTATCGATGAGAGCTTGTGTCAACTCACCCACCATCCAATCAACCAAAGCTACCATATCACCCCGCTTACCAGATTGACTCTTCCCCTCTACAAAACTTGGGGGAACGCAGGGGCGATGGGGTGCTACGGGTGCTATGTAGAGAAAAAAAGGATCTTCACTATCTGATTCATGGTAATCATGTAAGTAGGAGACAGCTTTTTGGGTGAAAGTGACATCTGCCATATCATCCTGCCAATCCTCTGTCATCATTCCTTTTCGCTGCTGAGGTTGGTAATTGGTTTTCTCCCTGTCCGGTATGCCGACTGTATTTCTATTTTCAATGAAACAGTAGGGCGGCATGTCGAGTGAACCAGAGATCCCGAACCAACAATCAAACCCATGGTCGACTGGACCTCCACCGATAGGTTGGGAGAAATCAACTTCTATACCTGGCTGATTCCATGCATCTCCATCATTCCAGCCATCAGCTGAGCTGTCAGAGAGAATATCGCCATTAGAGGTCCGCCACTCCAATCCGAGATGCCATTTGCCGAACATGGCTGTTTTGTAACCGGCACCGCGCAGAAATGAGGGCAGTGTTGTTTGATCAGGGGTGATGATCGGTTTCCCGAAACCTCCGAGCACTCCTCTCTTGAGGCTGCTGCGCCAACAATAACGGCCGGTTAGGAGGCTGTAGCGACTTGGAGTGCAGACAGCGGAAGATGAGTGGGCATCTGAGAATTTGATACCCTGGTCAGCAATTGCATCCATGTTAGGGGTTTGAATTTTTTCACTTCCGTAACAGCTCAAATCGCCGTAACCCATATCATCGGCAAGTACTATTATAATATTCGGTTTTTTGTTGCCCATCTCTTTATCCTCTTTACATTCACTTCTAATAGTTTTAATTTACGTCTCAATCCCTATTCGTCTCTATTATTCCATACTTGTGAACGGCATCGATCAGTGCCAGGTAGTTATCACGCATGTTATCGGTAATACTGGTTATTGGATACCCAGTGCAGCTAACTATTTTGTGATCTTTGCGGCCATCTGCAAAAAGCTTTTTAACCATGGAATTGATCTGTCCAGGAGTGCAGGAGGCTAAATCTTCATACTGAATATTTCCTGCCAGTGTTATCTGGTTTGCTGCCAGCTTGACTGCATCAGCATAAGAAATATCGCCTGAAGGCGGTGCTTCAACGGGATCAAGCAAATCCACTCCCGCTTTTACCATTGAGGGCAACACTCTCTTTATATTGCCATGGCAATGGACTGCTGCAAATTGCCCTTGAGCATGGATAAGCGATATCATGCGCTTTTCGTAGTCGTGGACATGCTTTTCGTATATTGTCGATGACCCCATGGGTGGGGTTGCCTGCTCACTTCCCATAATTCTATAAATAGGACCCAACCCAGCTTTCAGGCATTGCTGCAGGATGTTTTTAATGCGAGTATATGCAGTTGCTATCATATCATCAACCAAACTGGGCTCGGTTATGGTAAGTACCATGTAGTCTTCAAATGTGAAGGCGCTGGATACCGTAACCATGGGGGTATTAATCAATATCAGCATTACTCCCCGGTCTCCTATGCGGGATTCCAGAACTCTGAAATCGGATATATCGATATTTACCTGGTCATCTTTAATTGAGAGCAGCTTTTTGGCATCCCCAACATTTTTTAGGGGGTGCTCAATTTGCCATGGAGTAGCTACATTTTTGTCCCAGGCTATTGTGTAATAGAGGTTTCCTTTGGGGGTCGATATCCGATATCGGCATGTTTTTCTGGTGTCGGTGTAGGTCTCTGCTACTTTGGAGATATACGGATCCGGGATGGACATAAAACGGTTGCAGTAGCCATAAGGGGACAATTTCTTATACTCATAAAAGAGTTCGCATGTCTCCCAATAGCGATCCCTGACTGTAGTAAAATTGGGATCATCAAGCATCCACTGCTCGGTCCATGGGTCGATGGGATCTACATGTCCTGAGAGTTTAGTGTGATCATCAAGATCAGCGGTATGGTGAGATTTTATCTTGACAGCATCAACTGGAATTCGTGCGAATGAATCCATTAACCATAATGGGACGCGATCTACAGGTTTTCCTTCCAATATTGCTGTTATTCGTTCTTTACCTGTTATTTCCATTTGATTCAGTTCCTTTTAAGTCTGTATCTTTATTTGCTACATTTTTATAGCGCCGGAGGTCATACCACGCATGAATGATTTCTGCATGAACAGATAGACCAGTATCAGCGGCAGGGATGCGATAATGGTTACTGCCATGAGCTCCACCCAATTAATGTCATACTCACCTACTTTACTGGCTATATAGACAACGAGCATGCGGGTGCTTTTTGATATTGTCAGCACGCCGGCAAAGAGGTACTCATTCCAAGCTGTTATGAAGGAGAAAATACCTGTCGCGACCAGTCCCGGTTTAGCCACCGGTATGATTATACGCAGTACGGCGCCAAACACTGAGCAACCGTCAATACGGGCAGCTTCATCTATCGATTGGGGGACGGTATTCATGAAGCCAACCAATGAAAGAGTGCAGAATGGCAGGGAGAGTGAAATATAGGCAACCATCAGTCCCCATATGGTATCAAACAGTCCTATGCGGAGAAAAAATTGATAAAACGGCAGGGTTATCAGGATGATGGGTATCATCTGGGTTGCCAGGATATAGAACATGAGGAGTTTTTTACCCGGGAAGGCATAGCGTGACATGCCATAGGAGGCAAACAGGGCTATTCCGAGTGAAAAGAAGGTTGTTGCCAGAGAAACAACAAAGCTGTTGCGAATCCCGATCAACAGAGTTGAATCCTGCAGGACTGCAAGATAAGGTTGTAAATGCAATTTCGATGGAAATAGAGTAGGTGGGAACTGGAATACTTCCTGATTAGATCGTAGCGATACTGAGAGCATCCAGAATATTGGAAAGAACATAAGGACAAAGATAAGCAGGGTACCCAGAAGCCAAATGGATTTTAAAATTGATTGTTTTGTTCGATACGAGGATGCAAATGTCTTCAGTACTGTCTCTTTTTTCATGATATCAGATTTCACTGCTGCACCTCTGATTTTGCATATATTCGTATATAGGCGAGTGCTATAATGCTGCAGATAAGCAGGACAATTACACCTTGTGCCGATGCTAAACCAAAGCGTAAATTCTCAAATGCTGTCTGGAATATTTTTACTGACAGGGTCTTTGTTGATCCAAGGGGACCTCCGCCGGTAGTAAAGGCAATAACCTCATATTGGCGGATACACCACACAATATCCAAAACAGCCAGGGTCAGCAGGGTCTGTTTGATCATGGGCAAGGTTATTGACCAAAAGCAGCGCCAGCTTCCCGCACCGTCAATCACTGCTGATTCATAGAGTTCTTTTGATACAGTCATAAGTGCCGCATAGGTAAGCATAAAGAAGAACGGCAATGATTTCCAAACGGTTATTATAACTATCCAGATCATGGCAAATGTCGGATCACCAAGCCAAATCTGTATTTCAGTCGTTACTTCCCACGTTCTCAGAAATCCATTCAATACCCCTGAAGGATTCAAGATGAGCAGCCAAACTGCTGCGGCAACGGTCCATGACAACAGCCAGGGAATTATGAGCAATCCGCGCATGATATAGGAAATTTTCCCGATTGTATTGGTGTGCTTATCAAAAAAGAGCGCCAAAAGGACAGCTAATATAATATGCACTACGGTAACGCTGATTACATAGACCGATGTTCTCACCATAGAGTACAGAAAGTCTTCATCCTTGAGAATCTTCTGGAAATTCTCAAACAGAATGAACACCTTCCCTCTCTCCGGAAGATAATTCCGAAAGAAACTGGTTATAAGCACATGCAGTAGCGGGAAGAGAGTTGTTGCTGCAAGGAACAGTATTAGTGGAGCAACAAAATAGAGTCCGACTCTTGTGTTTTTTCTATTTAACATGGAAATCCCTCTGTTGTTCACAGCTCCCACTTTGGGTACAGAATGTGCTGGTTGTTCCTAAAGTGAGCCTATTAGATAAAAATCCGGGGGCTGCATAGTCTATAAATGCTCTATTATCAGCAATATGCTGCCCCCAGGACATGTGTGAGTTTAGTTTGAATAAAATGCGTCCAAGAGTACGTTGTACTCTGCTGCGGCATCATCTAAAGCACTTTTGACACTTTTCTTGCCAAGGCTTGCTTCATGATAAGCTTTAACGATAATACGATACAGTTCTGTTTCATTAGGTACAGAACCGGTTCTAAAGAAATTATCGGAAACTGCCAGAGTATTGAGGAAGCCTGAGTAGGAAGCCTGATTCTCAGGCAGTTTACCTAAGGCTGGAGTTATAGGCATATTGCCATCATTATTCAATAATGCCAGGTTTTCATCATTATAAAGGTATTGCAGAAAATCCCATGCAGTATCCTTCGCTTTTGATTCTTTTGCAATTCCCCAGTTAGCTATATTAATTACCGTACCTACATTTTCTGCTGAAGGCATCTGTACGTATTCAATATCCAGTTCGGGATAATTCGCATAAAACGGGGTTCCCCAGGCACCATCAAATGTCATCAAGACATCACCAGCAGCCATTATCTCCCGCATCCTTCGTGCATCTACAGTTATGGAGCCTGGTGTTGCGATATTTTCCTTTTGCTCCATGTCAATCATCCACTGCATAGCCTTTACTCCGGCTTTATTGTTAAAGGCAGCTTTTTGGTTATCCACATACTGTCCCCCAAAGGTATAGAGTATGGGACCAAAGTTACATACATTGGCGCCAGTCACGTTGCTTTCGGACATACAGAATACTGTGGCATAGAAATTTTCATCGGAATTTGATACGGCTTTTCCAATTTTAACTACATCATCCATAGTTTTGGGTGGTTCAAGACCCAGCTCATCAAATAGACCTTTATTGATTATCAGTGCTGAATTTCCGCCAAGGTATGGGATAACCCATGTTCTGCCGTTATCTTCACCAATCACAGGTTCATAGAATTTACCGTTAAACCCAATTGCCTGAACACGATCGGTCAAGTCCTCTAGTACACCCATTTGAATAAAGTCCTGCAGCCAGTTTCTGTTTACCTGCAATAGATCCGGCATGTTGCCCGATTGGCTCATAAGAATTATTGAGTTATAGGCTTCATTCCAGTTTGTCTCCATCATCTCAATCTCTACTTCAGGATTTTCCTCCATATACGCCTCTGAAATGGGGTGTATTGAGGCACCATCAGATCGGTTGAGGGTCCAGCCCCAAATCTTCATCTTAACGGCATCCTGCGCATCTTCAGCCCCATTTGCAAAGGCGACTCCAGTAATAAGTACCAAAGTCATTATCAGCATCATGATTTTTCTCATAGTTTTCCTCCCTTTATGATTTTCATATGCTTTTCAGCATGAATCCCTCAGTATTAATTCGGTTTTCATGCATACTTGCTCTATATTCTGATTTTCTGAATCGCTATTATTAATCAGCCGCAGCAGGCTGTCACAGGCCATCAGCCCCATGGAGTAGACTGGTTGTCGAATGCATGTCAGGGTTGGCCGTACCAGAGTTGCCCAATCTGTATCGCCAAAGCCGATCAGGTCGATATCTTTTCCTATAGCTATATCGTGATCCTGCAGGGCACGATAGGCTCCTTTTGCCATAATTTCATTGCACACAAAGATAGCAGTCGGCGGATTCTTTCCCGATATCAATTCTTCGGTTTTTTCATATGCCCTATCCATCTGGAAATCTGCATAGACTATGAAGTCTTTGTTTATGGGAACACCAAAATCAGTCAAAGCCTTTCGATACCCCTCAAGACGATGGTCACTGGTCATTATTCCATCGGAACCGGCTATTATGCCGATATTACTATGGCCTTTTTTGAGCAGGTAGGTCACGGCTTCATGTGATCCGTTGATATTGTCTATGGTGACTGAGGGCATATGCAGTCCTGATACTTTTCTGTCAAGGGCTACGATTGGGAGCCCGCTCCGATTCATCTTTTTGATTAAGGTGTGGTTATCCTGTGATGGTGCTACTATGAGCCCATCAACAAATCCTTCACAGAAGGTTTCCAGATATTCCCGCTCTTTTTTCGAGTTTTCATCGGTGTTTCCGATTATTACATGATAGCCGGATTTACTGGCTACATCTTCAACCGCCCGCGTTATTGTTGCCCAGAACACACTGGAGATATTTGATATTACTATTCCAATGATTCTTGAGTTACTCAGTTTCAATGATTTAGCGATAGCATGCTTTTTGTAATCAAGTTGTTTTGCAGCAGCCTGTACCTTGTTTTTTGTTTCTTCGCTGTAGGATCCATATTTCCCCAGTACCCTACTTGCCATTCCAAGCGACACCCCGGCTTCCCTTGCAACATCTTTTAATGTCGGTTTTTTCATAACACCTCATATAAATAAGTATAACGTTATACATATTTATACGCCAACTTCAGCCAGATGTCAAGAAATTGTTTGCACGCGCGCAGTAAAACATTCATCTTTGGTAATTTTGAAGCATTTGTGATATTGAGCTCTGTTAATCAGTTCTAAATTTATGGGTTTGTTAATTCTGAAGTTCTACTCTCTTATCATACTTGTAAGTTGAAGAAAATAAACTTGTTCACAATAGTTTCTATAATAATCTCATATTTCTAATCGTCTATTTATAGATAAGTACGCAAATATTTTTTGAATTCTCATGAGAAGTCCCCATTTTATGTCAGCATTCTTTATTAAAATCTGTTAATCAATCAACGCTTGAATACATCATTTATAATGAACGACCATGTTTCCATTCTTCTTCTTGCTCAAGCAAGTAGGCAGTAATTAGCCGAATAAAAGGATACACTACTCGGGAGTTTAGTCCCATGCAATCCTGCATCTGCAGCTGTTGGTATAGATGCAGACTACTGGTCATAATTGATTCATAAAAAGTTAATTTTGAAGATAGGCACACAAAAATGAAGGTATGTGAGAATTCCGGACTAAACCTGCCACCTGTTCCGGCGCAAACCTGCCACCCATTCCGGGCTAAACCTGCCGGGTATTCCGGCGTAAACCTGCCACTTT
>JABMQR010000002.1 GCA_013202335.1 Bacteroidota bacterium | reverse complement strand
GTTTTCTTTTCCGTACCGGTAGTCCAGCCCATCCATTGCAAGCTTCTCCAGCAACGAGCGGTCATCCTCAACGTTTCCGGTGAAAGTTTTTTTATTCTTGCATGATTTGTAGTCAAAATCAAATGAGCATGCAGATATTATCTTTTCTGTATTACGGATTATATCAGGGTGATTTTTAAAAGATTTTATTAATTGATCAATTTGTAAGAGTTTATCTTCAGGATGTGTGCACTGGTGTGGCTTAAGCTTGCTGAGTAGTGTATTATGGTCAATTGCCCGGAGATGACAATGTACCTCATAACCTTCTTTATCTGTAAAAGTTGCGTTTTGCTGAATGACCATCTTTGATCCGGGAAGTTTAGACGATAATAATTTTCGTACAGCATAAGGAGGAATACCTATAAATTCATTGTCTCTTAAATTGTCAGGCAACCGGGAACCAAACGGATAAATAACCCAGACATTCTTAAAAGCCGGAGCAAATTGGGGCAGGGGAGTGCCTGTTAGATTATGCCGGCTCAGAAAGCTGTTGAGTTCTCTGAAACCTTCATTATTTTCTGCCAGACCAATATATAGCTGTTGGTCTCCGTCACGGAAATCAATACCGGGAACGGGTTTTATTTTTTCCTTCCGGCATAATTTCACAAAATCAGGTATTCCTGTGGAATTGTTGATATCAGTCAGGGCAATTATCTTTATCCCCCTTTTGGAAGATTCTTTTACAAGATCCTCCGGTGAAAGGGTTCCGTAGCGCAGACTATAATATGAATGTGCATTAAGGTACATTTACAGCTCTCCTTATTGCATATTTCCCAAACCTGTTACGCAGTTTATCCATAGCCAGGTAGAGACTTATCATTTCCGGTGTATCTTCGAACATATTAAGTTGCTGCACTCCATTTACCAGGTGGCTGAAACGTACACCAATCAGGCGTATCAGCATTCTGCGATAGTACAATCTGCCGAATAATTCCCTGGCAATTTCTATCAGTACATGATCGAATGATGTGTATGATATTCTTTTCTGCAAAGTATGTGTGTCGAAATTCGAGTACCTGATCTTCACTGTTACGCATGATGTGAGTTTTTGCTTTTTCCTCAGTTCATATGTAATTTTTTCTACCATAGCTATCAGTATCTGATTCAGCTTGAGAATATCGGTACTATCTTTTTCAAAAGTCTGCTCTGTACTTATAGATTTTCGTTCGGAGTAACGGATTACAGGTGTTGTATCAACACCATTGGCTTTTTTCCAGATGACAATCCCGTTTTTTCCAAGCAGGCGTTCCATCATATCTACAGGTATGCTGCTTAGTGTTTCTATGGTAGATACTCCCATGGACCGCAACAGAAAAAATGTTTTATTTCCTATCATAGGTATCTTCCTGATAGACAGCGGAAAAATGAATGACTTTACCTCTTCCCCGGGTATTTCAAGTTCTCCATTAGGCTTAGCTTCTCCGGCAGCGATCTTAGAAATAGTCTTGTTTACTGACAATCCGAATGAAACAGGAAGCCCGGTATTATTTATTATATCATTACGCAGTTCTTTTGTCCACGCCAGACATCCAAAAAAGCGATCCATTCCGGTAATATCAATATAATGTTCATCAATTGAAGCTTTTTCGTACACCGGCGCTTTTTCTGCAATAATGTCTGTAACCATATGTGAATACTTACTGTAGAGTTCCATATCACCACGAATTACCAGCGCATCAGGACACAGGTTACGTACCATCTTCATAGGCATAGCCGAATGTACCCCGAATTCTCTTGCTTCATAGCTGCAACTGGCAACCACACCACGATCTGAAGCACCTCCTATAACCACGGGCTTTCCCTGTAATTTACTGTTCTTCAACCTCTCTACCGATACAAAAAAAGTATCCAGATCAAAATGCACAATATTTCTGCTTCCTGTTGCCATATAAAAAATATTCACAAAAATTTGTATTTGTCAATCCTTTAATCTATTTTTGATTAGAATATAATCATTTTTTTGATTATAATATAATCTTTTTTTATTATATTGCAAAAAAAAATCACCATGCATTTTAATACAAATATTAAATTTTTAAGAAAACGGCGTGGACGTACGCAGGATGACGTTTCTCATGCCCTGAATATGAAACGTTCAACTCTTAGTGGTTATGAAAATGGGGTTGCATATCCCAATATTGCTACCCTGCTGGTTTTCTCCAAATTTTTTAATATCTCAATTGACACTCTTATCAGGATAAATCTCAATGAGCTATCTGAGAGCCAGTTAGGGCAGCTAGAGAGCGGATATGATGTATATATTAAAGGAAGCAAGTTACGGGTACTGGCTACAACGGTAGATACTGAAGACAATGAGAATATTGAGCTTGTACCTGAAAAAGCCAAAGCAGGATACAGGACAGGTTATGCCGATCCTGAATTTATCTCGGAGTTACCTACATTTAAGCTACCCTTTCTCTCGCGCGAACGTAAGTACAGAACATTTCATTTAAAAGGAGATTCAATGTTGCCTATCCCTGATGGCTCATGGGTTACCGGGGAATATGTGCAGAACTGGCAGGATATTGCCAGCGGGCATGCATACATAGTTTTTACCATGGATGACGGGATCGTATTTAAAGTTATTGAGGATTTGGTAAAGGAAAGACAAGTTTTGAGGTTATACTCATTAAACCCCATTTACGAGCCATATGATGTTCATATTAACGATGTGAAAGAAATATGGAAATTTGTTAATTATATAAGCAATGAAGTTCCTGATCCAATGATCCCTGAAAGCCACCTTATGTCAACTGTAGCAGGATTAAAGAAGGACCTTGAAAAGTTAACATTTCGTTTGAAGGAAGAAGGGAATAAAGGGAGTAGAGGGAATAGTGGATTATAATTTCAATAAATCCTTAACATAGTCAGCTATTGAAAGACATGCAGTGAGTCCGGGAGATTCAATGCCCAACAGATTTACAAATCCCGGAAGGTTCCTGTTGCTCTCCTCGTTTATAATAAAATCCCTTACAGGATCACCGGGCTTTTGGAGCTTTGGACGGATTCCTGCCTGATCAGGTGTCAGATCATCTAACTCGAGAAAAGGAAGAAAATGTTTTACTGTATTATAAAAAATGACTGAATGCGAAGGATCAACTTTTAAGTCCGGTTTATCATCAGAGAGCCAAATTGCATTAGGTCCGAGTTTTAATCCGCCACCCAGATCAACCGTGGTATGAATCCCCAAACCAACTGTATTTGGCTCAGGAACAGGATATACCAAGCTGTTTACATATTTGTTCTTACCATTCCCCACTCCAAAATATTCACCCTTCCAGTAATATACTCTGTAATCCGGATCATTAATACCAAGGTATCCTGAAATTTTACCGGCATTAAGTCCAGCAGCATTCACGATTTTTTTTGTAGAGAAATCAAATTTTTGTTTATCAGCATCAATCATATCAACGTGGTAACCATCTTTATTTTTTTTTATACCAACAACTTCAGCACCGTAAACCATTTGCGAACCTCCAATTACCGAATCTGCTTCGAGTTGTTTCATCAAACAATGAGAATCAATTATACCGGAGGAGGGAAAGTATAATGCCCTGGTTGCCTTTACATATGGTTCAATCCCGGTAACTTCATCCTGTTCAATTATCCTTCCATCTGTTACTCCATTGCTCTTTGACCTTTTAAGAATCTCAAACAGCTGCTGCTCTTCACCCGGTTTTGTAGTTACAATTAGTTTTCCACACTTCCTGTATGGGATATCATTTTTGTTACAATAGGCATATATCTTCTCTTTTCCATCCAGGCACAGTTTCCCTTTAAGTGATCCTGGCAGGTAATAAATACCGGAATGTACAACTTCACTGTTCCTGCTGCTGGTTTCCTGTCCGAATGTATGGTTAGACTCAATAACAAACACTGGTCCTTTGCAACCGGACAAAGCTGCAGATACAGCCAGTCCAATTACACCGGCACCAATGACTGTAACTTCGGCATCCATTTTTTAACGATTTGAGTTAATAGCAAAAAACCCCAAATAAACAGGGGCTTTATGTGTGATCCAGCTGGGTCTCGAACCCAGGACCCCATCCTTAAAAGGGATGTGCTCTACCAACTGAGCTACTGAATCGTCAGATTGTGCGCAAAAGTAATATCATTATTCTTATTTGCAAAAGGTTTATATAGTTTTTTTTCTAACATGTTTTCCTGAATATTTTTAGCTTTGTATTGTCAGTTAATAACAAAGAAATGAAGAATTATTTTATAAACAAAGTTGTTATTGTCACGGGATCTTCTTCGGGAATTGGTTTGGCTACTGCACAACTCCTGGCAGAAAAGGGAGCAAAAATTGTCCTTGCTGCAAGAAATAAAGAAAAACTTGATAAAATTGTTAATGAACTCGAAGAAAAAGGAGCAGATGTTATTGCTGTAAAAACAGATGTGAGTTCAGAACAGGATTGCAGGAACCTGATTGAAGAAACTGTTAACCATTTCAAAACTATTGATATCCTTATTAATAACGCAGGGGTTTCTATGAGAGCTTTGTTCAAAGATGTTGACCTTAAAGTGATTCGTACGTTAATGGAGGTAAATTTTTTTGGCACTGTTTATTGCACTAAGTACGCTCTTCCTTATCTAATGAAGAATAAAGGTTTTGTTATAGGAGTATCTTCTGTTGCAGGATTTCATGGTATGCCGGGACGAATAGGTTACTCAGCATCAAAACATGCAATGCATGGATTTTTGAGTTCCCTTCGAATTGAAAATCTGAAAACAGACCTTAATGTTATGCTGGTAATCCCGGGATTCACGGCATCGAATGTCAGAAGGTCTGCTCTTATTGCCAACGGATCACTTCAGGGTGAGTCTCCACGAAAGGAAAGCAATATGATGATACCTGACGAAGTTGCAAAAGCTATTTTAAAAGGGATACAAAAAAAGAGAAAAAAGGTACTCCTCACTTTTGCAGGAAAGGGATCAGCAATTATAAAAAAATGGTATCCATCGTACCTTGACAAACTTTTTTATAAGCACCTGGCTAAAGAACCCAATTCTCCTTTTGAATAACCTATGTATAAAGTCCATATTAAAATAGTTTAAAAACCGTTATTTAGTGTCTATCTATAAAGTCAAACATCTTCGTAAATAAAGCACCAAATAACAAAAAACAAATAACAAATAATATCCAAATAACAAACAAATACAAATTCAAAACAGAATTTATCAATACATCATTTTTCTTCTTTTTATTTTCTTTTTTTGAATTTTTGAATATTGTAATTTATTTG
>JABMQR010000090.1 GCA_013202335.1 Bacteroidota bacterium | reverse complement strand
TTTCCTAGGAAAATGAATCAACCTACAGTTGATTTTAATTAAATCATAGATTTAATTTTAGATTTTTGAAATTGCCTCAATCATCTATCAATTTTACAACTGATAATGCATGAAATATTGAGAACCGCCCTCTGCTGTAAAGAGAAGCGTTGTTCCATGTCTTTCTGCATTAACAGGATTCCCTTCTTTATCATATATTTCTGTGCAGCCAGTTACCGTTACAGGGGTAAATGTTCCGGGGACACCCGAAAAGGTCACAGCTGAGCAAGTCTCTTCGGTCTTCTGGATATCAGCTATAGGATATCCACTGTATACTGTTATCCCTGGAGATATTTCTTCATACGCTAATGCAGCAAATGTAGGAGCCATTCCTGCACCATAAACCTCCTGGCCAATCACTCCCCAAATATCCCACCCATCCCGCATATCCTCTATAGGTATGTGGAGATCCAATCTGTTATACTTTACTGTATCATATGCTGCGGGACTTTTTGTTATAATGCCTTCTGGAACCAAAGGGGGAATACTGTCGACCAATGTTAAAAGAGTATGACAGCAGAATTCAGCGACAAGTTTTTCGACAGCAGGATCAATCTTCCCATGTGCCAGTTTCAAATATTCTGTCAGATATATCCAGGCCTCATACTGCTCTTTCGGGGTAATAGCCGCCGACCGTTGAGTCGGACAGAGGCCAAAAAATGTCCTTATATCATCACCGAAGCCATAGTCGACCTCATAGAGCCAGGACAATCGAATAAGATTCGCAATTGGACTATACGAATATTCAAGCCATTTTGAATCCCCTGTACGAACTGCAAGTTCAGCTGCAGCTGCTGCTGCCGCAGCTGTCATATGGGTTTCATAAGAAAATCCAAAACCATAACCGGGAAAGGCCCGTACAGCGTTCATTGCTTCCTGTAAACATCTGTTTTTCTCAGTCTCTTCTTCATAGAGATCAGATAGTCGAATCATGTAGAGTGCATATCCACCAGCTGCATCCGGTTCTCTTCCGGTTCCCTGCCATTCGTTAAATATATAGAATTGAGGAAATCGATAATTTACTGCATTGGCAAAATCTATCCAGGAATCCCGGCTTTTCTTCGCCATATCGGCTGCTTCCTTGTACCCTAATAAACCCCACTCTGCTGCTTTAAGAGCATGCCCCAATTCATACCAGGTATCCCCCCTCCCCTGATCACCGGTCACTGCCAGGGGGCCGCTGTTTTGAATCAGCCCGAATTTGGGATTATAAAAATCATCCAAAGTCGACAGGCTCTCATATATGATTGCCTCTATCTGTTCAGTTCCACCGTAACGTTCCTTATAGCGTGCCGCAGCTACACCTATATCAAGTTGCGTTATTACCTCGGCGGTTTTACGGGTGTCGCCGACATATGCACGCCAGTACCGTTTCCCATTCAGGACGATGAAAGTATCCGGATCGGACAAATCAATTATGGTTTTTTCAGCAAGCTTCTTCCAGTCCGGCAATTTGCCGCCCGGTCGTGCAAGAAGATCGTAGATGTCACTCACCTGAGAAAGATAACGCTTAGAAAGCTCCTCCTCAGAAGTTGGTTTATCCGGGGTAATATAGAGATAACTGTCATAAATCACACATGATGAGTTTTCAGGTAGTTGGCGAATATGATTCCATCCAAAATTATGCCCGAAAGTGTATCCTCTTCGGACTGGTGTCATAGCAGGTGAGTAGTGTACGGCCTGACAAAAATCATTCAAACGGGTAAGATCGGTCCAATACATGATAGTGCTGTTAAGTGCTTCGGTATATCCAAACAGAGAAGGAGCTGCTCCTGGAGCTCTGTCGGCGTACGATACATAACCTCCTGATGAGGCAGTTCCTGTTTCGATATCCGTAAAACACCACTCCGGACTAATTGTGCCTGCGGGGGGGGGTGCAAATGGGGCAAGCTCGACTGTATAGTGGATAAGTCCAGGGTTATAGGGAAAGAGTATCAGCTCTATTGAGAAGTCCGCCCATGTCGTGGAACCATGGATTGCAACACTGCAGCGTTCACTTTCCTCAATCACTTCCATAGTTCGGGAAAAGGAGAACAGATTTGCGTCCTCACCAAGAGGCCGTAAAGCAATTCCTGTCTGCAGGTCACCATGTGTAAGAAGCAGCATCTCTCCATCCAGTGTGAGTGTATATTCTCCGGTATTCAGGAGGATTTTTCCGGTGCCGGTTTCCTCAACTCCTGCTGAAGGGATATTTGTCTGACGGATCAGCGGAACTTGCAAACTTTTATATTCGTGCGATACAGAGATGTGCTCTTCACGAGGAATGCTGCTGCAGCCTGCGACTGTCAGTAGAATAATCATCAATACTATGCTGATTTTCACCATTATTCACCTTTTCAATCTGTAAGGGATTCTTAGTTCTTCTGCAGTATGCAGGTTATATATGTCCCCAAGAATCTCTACGCAGAGAGGATCTTTCGAAACGGAGATCAGCTGAATACACAGTTCTTTTTTCGAAATATGAAGACGACATTCTCTCCCCCTTATGGTAAGACTGAATGCAAGGTTCTTCCATTTGTCGGGAAGTCGGGGATTAATTCTTAGAATTCCATCATCGGTTACCCGAACACCCCCAAAACCATGTATTACAGCCTGCCAGTTTCCTCCATGAGATGCCGCATGAAGCCCGGCATCACAGCTGTGCATATCTTCCCCAAGATCAATCCGGATGGACTTCTGAAAATATGTATATCCTTTTTTGACATCATCCATATCAACAGCAACTATTGCATGCATCCCCTGACTAAGAGAGGAATCATGTAAGGTCTTTGGTTCATAATAGTCCCAGTTTACCTTTTTTACCTCTTGAGAGAAGTCATTACCCACTAGATGGAAAAGCATAATTACATCAGCCTGTTTAATAATCTGACTGTGGACTATATCTTCCCAGCTGTAATCTTCCATAATAGCACCAACCTTTCCTTTGTATTTTGAAAGGTCAATCATCTTTTTATCCATAAAGTCTTCGTATTGAATTATAAGACCTGATATCATATCCATTGGAAAATAGATTTTATTCACTTTTTCCTTCCAGTCATCAAGCTCATCCATTGAAAGCTTCAGCTTGGCAGAAACACTTTCCCACTCTTCTGGTTTGTTTTGCTTCACCCATGCAGAAAACCGGAGTGTTTTATCAATCTGCCACTTTACCATATAATTTGTGAATGCATTATTATCTATATGTTCACTGTATTCATCGGGACCCATAATTCCAGTAATCTCGTAGTGATCTACTTCCTTCCTGTACTCCAGTCGGCTCGCCCAGAAGCGGGAGGTATCAAGCATAATTTCCAGGCCATATCGATACATAAAATCATAATCCCCGGTAACATTAAAATACTGCCAGAGGCTGTACACAATATCACAGGTTATATGAATTTCCAGATCACCGCTCCATATCCTTATAGGTTTACCGGTCTTTATATCAACACCACCCCATTGGGGGGTAACTTCCTCACCTGTATCTGCAGACTCCCATGGGTACATTGCTCCGATATAACCGTTCTCTCTGGCTTTTTTTCTTGCTCCTGTAAGGGAATGATAGCGATAAAGGAGAAGTTCCCTTGCAATTTTGGGTGAAGTGTATGTATGTACTGGTAAGAGGAAAATTTCTGTGTCCCAGAATATATGACCTTTATATCCATCCCCGGAAAGCCCTTTAGCGGCAATACTAACCAGTTCATCATGCACTGGAGTCATCTGAAATATATGGAAAAGGGAAAACCGTATTGCAAGCTGATCAAAATCCGGACCATCAATACCTATATCACTCTTCTTCCATATTTGTTCCCATGCTTCTGCATGAGCAGTAAAAAGCTTTTCATACCCGCTTTCAGCTGCTTTTTCCAGCTCCATTTTTGTAATCGTTTCCAGTTCTTTGTCTGATAACTTTTCTCCAGACCTTAACTCAGGATCCCTGGAGGTGTGCACTGCGGCAATTGTATCCATCCTGAATGTTTCACCCTGCATGACATCATATTCAGTTGACAGGAAAATCTGCCTTCTTCCCGTTTTCACCTTCTCTTCCACCACTATCCCACAACCGTCTTTCGCAAACAGGTGGGTAACAGCAAGAGAAAGACCGATATTGGATTCCTGTGTTCTTGATGTAAGTGAAATGGTACTGTCCTGGAAAAACCTTGCAGATCCCTCTTTAAAATGCTGTACACCGCCATTTACTGCTTGACCGTTTATTCCGGCAAGCAGAGTAATCTTTCCGGAATAATTAATTGGGGTAATCTCAATTTTTACTGCAGCAATATGCAGATTACTCATTGATACAAATCGCCTGAATACCAGACGGGTTCTTTTCCCTGAAGGGCTTTCCCATTCCAGGATTCGGATAACTTCGCCAGTATTAAGATGTAACTGCCGCATATACTCATAAACAGTCCCTCTGCTGAGACTGAATACTTCATCATCAAGCGTTATCTCAACATTTGTCCAGTCGGCTATATTTGGCAGCTCTGGGACCTCGCCAGGGAATGTATCAAACAAGCCCGCAACATAGAAGCCGCGTTCTGCACCGTGATACTCCTCTTCCGTTGCAGAACGGAGTCCCATATATCCATTTCCAAGACAAAAAATAGTTTCAAAATTTCTTTGGTATTCCTGGATAAATTCAGTTTCGGTTATTACCCAGTTCGTAGATGTTTGAGCTCCCCTGTTGTATATTATTCCCAATTTTGTACTCCTCCTGTATCTGAACATTAACATATTTAAACTGACCGGAAGCCGGTAGGATTCTACCAGCTGGAAAGCTACGGGCAGAAAGAAATTAGCTATAAAATATTCACTAAAAAATG
>JABMQR010000089.1 GCA_013202335.1 Bacteroidota bacterium | reverse complement strand
GTGCAAAGAGTAGCAAAATCTTTAGTTACTGTTGACAGCAAAATTGTTGGCAGTATCTCCCGGGGTTTGTTAATATTCCTTGGTGTTGCAAAGCAGGATACAGAGAAAGATCTTAATCTATAGTTCCCGAGTACTTTCGTACCACCGCTCCACATAGGCATATTCTTCCGTCAAATCAGATGGAAGGGTATCTTTCTCGCTCATTCCCAAGCCATTTTCCTCCCCTATTCCAGGAGTTCTAACCCAGCTTTTCGCTTTTCCTATAAAATCGCACAAATAACTCTGTTTCTTCCCCTGGAAATGGCATCTTGTTATTGCCATTTTAGGCATGTCGTGGTATCTTAGTGGTACGAAAGCATTAGTACCACTAAGAACAAAACGGATGAGAGGTGAAATATGGCAATATTCATCAGGTATCAGACAAAGCAGGGCAAGACCTATGCACAGCTCATGGATGCCCTCAGGGTGGATGGGAAAAAGAGAAACCGCTATGTCGCCAACCTCGGCATTGTGCTCGACAAGAACCGAGGAGTGTTCAAGTCCAAGGAAAGGGGTGTATATTTGTTTACGCTAGATGGCGGCTATGCCGATGCTCCGGCGGAGGTTGAAATATTGCATTCGAATGCGAAGAAGGAGAGGCTCATACTGGATTTTGGGGACAGCTTCATGCTGGACCGATACCTGCGGGACAATACACCCTTCTCCGACCTGTTCGACGATATCCTTCCCAACCAGAGGGACACGCTGCTTTCCCTCATCTATTACCGGCTCCTTACCGACAGGAAGGCATACCTGTATGCCCAACCTTGGCATGAGGGCAACTATGCAAGCATCCTGTACCCCAAGGCCAGGCTCCAGAGCCAGAGGATAAGCGATTTCCTGGTGGCCCTGGGCTCGGAGGAGGTCGGAAGGGACTTCTTTTCCTCCTATCTCGGGATGCTGTATGCAGGAAAGGAAAGCACAGGGATCCTCATCGACAGCACGGGTCTGCACAATGCAGTGGACATGCCACTTACCGCCTTAAGCAACCACAATGGTGACATAAACTTTGAAATGAGGCTGATATATGTTATTGACCGCATCAGTGGTATGCCTCTCTATCTCCGCTACTGCGCTGGCAATGTGCTGGACATCAGCACCCTGCGCACTACCGTTGAGGAGCTCAAGCAGCTAGGGGTGAAAACGGACTTCGCCTTAGTCGATGCCGGTTATTACAGCAATGACAACGTCGATGCCCTCTATGCCGACGACATAGCCTTTGTTTCCCGGGTGGGTACCAACAGGAAGCTGTTCAAGGGCCTTGTCGACAAGCATGCGAAGAGCTTGCGGCAGGCTAAGTACATGGTGCCGTTCGGAAACCGCGTCGTCTATATGAGGAGGTTCCCTGTCGATCTCCACGGCCATGCAGGCTATGCCTATCTGGGTTTGGATATGGACAGCCACAACATGCAGGAGAAGAAGATCTCGCTGCAGGCCCTCAACGACAAGCTATCATTCGAGGATATCGACAGTAAGATGAGGAAGCTTGGCTCCTTCGTCATAGTCTCCTCGAATAAGATGGATTGTAAGGACATCCTGCCCCTATACTACACCAGAGTGCAGGTGGAACAGGTATTCGACATAGCAAAGAACAACGCTGACCTGGTTCCCCTGCGCATCCAGGGGGAGAAGACCCTCAGGGGGCATCTGATGCTCACTTTTCTGGCGACCATACTCTTCCAGCTGTTGCAGAAGGATCTGCTGCTGCACACACAGAAGAAGGATAAGATTAATCCTGAAGGCAGCTTCCTTGTGCTGAGGAACCAGAAGTGCAAGGTGTATGATGGGGTGGTCATCCCCCAGGAACCCACAAAGAGGATGAACGACATTTACAAGCTACTGAAGATTCAAAGCCCCTTTTCCATCCCCTACCAGAGGTATTGATGCCTGTGGTACGAAAATAGGGTGGGAACTATAGATTAGTTTATTCTCTTTGGTGTTAGATTTTTCTTCTAAGAATATACCCTTCCTGAACAGGTGTGGAAGGTTTAAGGAAGAAATCTTTGCCATGATTAGCTTTCGAAACCGGCTGCATCTTCTCATCAAGGATGGTGAAAGCAGCATCGGTTTTATAGAGTATATCCGGTCCGATATACTCAATCGGAGATTCCGATTGGATTTGGTTTTTTACTATGAGTTTATATACCCCATCTCCCACATGTTCACCTACAGAACCAAGAAAAAGATGTGTTCGTAAATAGCTGCGGTCTGTGGGTATCTGAATACTCTCATTATCAAAGAAAAATCCAGTAGAAAAATCACGATGACTTACTGAATAGAGCTCTTTTTTATAGTCTTCCCAAGATTGGGCAGGCACCCCTGATTCCAATGCTTCCAGGGCTTTTCTGTATGTTCTTGTTATGACGGCGGTATAATATATAGATTTCATTCTGCCTTCAATCTTTAGTACATCAACTCCGGCATCACGTAACTCTTTCAGATAATCTATCATACAGAGATCTTTTGAAGAGAGAATGGTGGTAAAGTTATCTCCTTCAATTATGGGGAACAGCTCACCTGGACGTTCTTCTTCTTCAAGAGCTATTTCTCCAGGGTTCTGAGAAACTTTGTACTTCCATCTGCAGGTATGAGCGCAATCGCCTTTATTTGCACTTCTATCAGAAAGGAAACTACTGAGGAAACAACGTCCTGAATATGCCATACACATAGCACCATGTACAAAAGCTTCAATCTCCAGATTCGGAAAACGATTCTTTATTTCTGCAATATCTGAAAGACTTGTCTCTCTTGCGGGGATTATCCGGGAGAATCCAAGATCCTGGTAGATACCTGCTGATTCAATGTTTGTGCAATTTGCCTGCGTGCTTAAGTGCAGCTCCCGATCCGGGAAATACTTTCTTAAAATAGGAAGAAGTCCCAAATCACTTATGATAAAAGCATCAAATGGGTAATTTGATAAATAATCTATTTGTGTTTCAAGATTTTTAAGATCTTCATTATTGAAAAAAATATTTAATGCACCATACAGTTTCCTGCTGCCTTTTATATCGAGTATTTTTTTCCACTCATCTTCATGGAAGTTATCAGCTCTGGCCCGCAGGGAAAAATTCTTTATACCGATATAGGCAGCATCTGCACCGTATGCGTATGCATAATATAATTTCTCAAGATTTCCCGCTGGTGCTAATAATTCCATAAATGAATCCTTTGTTTTTCAGTCTTAAAAAACTCTATCAGTCAAGATTAAAAGCAATTTCTAAAACCTCTTCCATTGTATCTACCGGAAAGAATGTTATACCTTTTTTAATATGCTCAGGTATTTCATCAAGATCACGGGAGTTGTGTTTTGGAATTATAATAGTCTTAATTCTATTTCTTCTGGCGGCGATGACTTTTTCTTTTAATCCCCCAATTGGCATTACTTTTCCTGCCAAAGAAAGTTCTCCTGTCATTGCAAGAGCACTTTTAATTTTTATCTGTTTAGCCAGAGAGAATAGGGAGCATGCCATGGTTATACCTGCAGAGGGGCCGTCTTTGGGGGTTGCCCCTTCCGGTATATGCAGATGGATTGAGTTCTTGTCGAAATAGTCATCCAAAATAGTATAATTGTGAGCGATATGCCTGATGTAGGTGTATGCGATACCTGCTGATTCTTTCATAACATCACCCATCTGCCCGGTAAGTTTTAATTCACCTTTTCCGCGTATATTAACCGATTCAATTATTAGGGTATCGCCCCCAAAATTTGTCCAGGCCAGGCCAATAGTCATGCCGGGTTTTTCAGCAACTTTAATCTCATCTTCCCTGAAAACCGGCTTTCCAAGATACTTCTCTAATTGATCAGGATTGATAACAATCGGTAGAGTAGGAGATGTTGTAATAAGTTCCATAGCTATTTTTCGGTGGATTTTATTAAGAGCCTTCTCGTAGTTTCTCATTCCCGCTTCACGGGCATATTCGTCGGCAATTTTTGTAAGGGATTTTGCCGTATAGGTTACTGATTTTTTATCAATCCCATTTTTATCCAGGCTTTTTGGGATAAGGTATTTTTTTGCAATAGAAACCTTCTCCTGCGCAATATACCCCGAAAGTCTGATAATCTCCATTCGATCAATTAGTGGTCTTGGAATAGTATCCAGGGTGTTTGCGGTAACAATAAACAGTATTTGTGAGATATCAAACGGCAGATCAAGATAATGATCCCTAAAGGCAATATTCTGTTCGGGATCTAATACTTCAAGGAGTGCAGAAGAGGGGTCGCCTTGATATGATGCTCCCATTTTATCAATTTCATCGATCATAAAGACCGGATTTTTAGTTTTAACAATTTTAAGTCCCTGGATTATTTTCCCAGGCATCGCTCCGACATAAGTTCGTCTATGTCCTTTTATCTCCGCTTCATCACGCATTCCGCCTACCGAAAACCTGAAAAATTTTTTCCCTAAAGAGTTTGCAATTGAGATTCCGATTGATGTTTTCCCAACTCCCGGAGGACCCACAAGGCAAATTATTGATCCTTTTGTATCTTTTTTCAGCTTCCTGACTGCCAGGTATTCAAGAATTCTGTTCTTTACATCATCCATCCCGTAATGATCGCGGTTCAGTACTCTTCGTGCCTTAGGAATATTTATATTTTCCGGTTTTGGATTTTTCCAGGGAAGAGATACTATAGTCTCAAGATAGTTGCGGGTAACAGAGTATTCAGCTGAATTAGGATCTAAAAATTGAAATTTTTCCAACTCCCGATCGGCCTGTTCTTTTGCTTCTTCATTTAGAGGCAATTTTTCAAACAGCTCTTTATACCGATTGAAATCACTGGTTTTTGGATCTGTTGTCATCCCCAGTTCCTGTTGAATAGCCCGCAGCTCTTCTCTGAGAAAATACTCACGTTGGTTTTTCTCAATTTTCTTGTTTATACGATTCTGGATTTTTCTCTGGATTTTCATCAATTCCTGTTCTTTTTTTATAAAAACAAGAACTTTTTCCATTCGATCCTGAATGTTGAGAGTTTCCAGAATATCCTGCTGTTCGTTTCGTTCAAGATTCATAATCGATGTAATAAAATCTGCAATTTTTCCCGGCTTATCAATATTTACCATATTTAGCCGCATTTCCTCTGTGAAGAGGGGATTCTCTCTTGAAAGTTGACGCATTTCCATTATCAGGGAGCGGGTTAGGGCCCGGACCTCAATGCTGTCTTCATTAATGCTGTCGAGGTATGTTACAGCAACCGTTAAAAGTTTTTGGTCAGTGATAAACTTTTTTACCTTGAACCGTTTGAGGGTAGAGATAAATATATTTATTCCCCCGTCCGGCAGGTTGATTTTCTTAATAATTTTTGCTGTTGTTCCTACGGTGTGCAGATTTGCAGGATCAAACTCATTTTCAGATTCAACCTTTGTAAGCAGTAGACCTATCATATTGTCAAGTTCAATTGATTTCTCCACTACTGCAATATCATCAGCTGATTCGATTAATAGCGGGGTGAAAATACCGGGAAATATTGGGTTACCCGTCAAAGGTATAACAAAGAGTTTGTTCGGCAATATTTGATTAATAGGCAAAATGCCCTGTTCTGACATAAAATCCTCCATCCTGTCTTATTAAATTAGCTTTATAAAAAAATTATTAACTTTTTGAAGTTCAATGCAACTTATAATAATGTAATGATTCTTTAAGCTGAGGGAAAGTCCTTTCTGTAAAAAAAATCGGCTGAAATAGAGAGCTGCTGTCATCGTTCCTGACGATGCGTCGTATATTATCGATAATCATGGCATGGTAACCCGAAAACAAATTCCCAAAGAGAACCGGCTCAAGGATCTGACTTCAGGGTAGAATTCCATATCGATTATGTATATACCCATAATGTAGCAGGGGTACTTGGTACTATTGTATCACGATATCCTGTAGACCTGTCATGTTTATAAACAGCGCTTATATGGGCAAGAGAAGGCGTTCTGGATGAGACATCTATAGCAATGACGGAATTCTCATTTCGAATAAGCATCATTGTTTGACCACTCAGGCCGCTGGCTTGAGTGGTCAAACCCCCAGTGCCAGAACCGAGGCAATTACGGCATCAATGGCATTACTGCCTGCCTTTAGTATTTCAACACCGACTTCACTTGCATGTTTCGATTGAGTGGAAGTCATTCTATTTTTGAAAAGTTTTTATAGTGTTCACTACCGTGGAGATTTTTCAGGAATGTAAAAAATAGAATAAAATCTGTTCATAAATTGTGTCTGTATCGGCAGCTTATTATCACGTATTCTCTCCTTTGGAGGAAAGTAATCTGAGTATTGAGTTCAATATTCACTTAAATCCTCAAATCAATCCATTTTTTAATCATTTTCCACTTACCCCATGGGGCAGGAGAACAGAATGCCCCTATAGTTTTATTTTATTTGAGAATCTTCTCTGTATATCTAAGCTTAATCAGGCAAGCGCATACTTCGGAAGAGTACGACCATGATTCGGGTTCCCCGATAACTGCTTTAACGGGGTAATAACCTCATCACGCCAGATATCTTCCCATTGCGGCGGCAGCTTTGGGTAACTGGGAGAGAAAGAATCGTCTGTCTTCCTTGATCCAGGTCCTACACCGTGCAACCCATTCAGAGGGAATACCTGCCACCTCCGCATGAGAACGCTTGTCATTCCCCTTTATCCGATAGTGTTTGATGAAGTTGTGCCAACAGATATAGATACTTACCCGATGCATCTGGCACCCCAGATCCCGTGCAAAGCAGGTACTCTTCCGGTGGAATTCACTTAAGTCTTTCCTGAATTCCCTATCCAGATAATTCACCGCAAACAGATGATTACGTACATCCCGCAACTCCTGAGAGCTGATCTGGATATGGGTGAATAGTCCTTTCTTCTGTAACTCCTGAATCCCCGGGTGACGTTCTAAAGCGGTCACATACTGTTTCTTGAAATCAGTGTAGAGCACCAGGGGATCAGAGGTATTACTCTCTGCATAGAGGGTAAGCAGGGTATCGATGATTTGTGAGAACCGTGAGGTAAGAGAACCTTTGGGGAATCGTGCTGACTTATAGAGGAAGGTACAGCGTTTCTTTTGTGCATCAGTCATTCTCCCTTTCCGTTTGAAGGGAGCTGCATTGAAGTCACTGCAGAACTGGGAGAATTTACCTACAAGGATATGGATATCATGGGGAGCATATTTACTGTAGGCAAAGGATTCAAAGCCGTCTGAGACAAAGGATTCCTGGATCTGGATTTGTGTGAGGGCCAGGGTAAGGATGGCGAGAGCCTGACGGGAGAGTAGAGCGATTTTACGTAAGATAGTGGTAGGAGAGCAGCCGATAATAGTAGCCATACCTCTGATGGAGGTACTGTGGGTAAGGAGATCCCAAAGATCTTTGGTGGGGATATGTTTCTTTTGGTAGAAGGAGAGAGAGAACTGGGTTTGGCTGAATGAGCCTTCGCAGGTGTTACAGGAGAACCGTTGATGTGCTATCTCATTGATGGTGGTATAGAATCCTCTTTTGGAGAACCAGGAGGGATCGGGTACGTCGATTCTATCGATAGTATGATTTTTACAGGAAGTATGTGGGCAGAAGGGAGGGCTGAAAGAAATTGGTGGTGACGGGGGTGAATCTAATTTGTTGGTCATAAGAAATCTCCGTTTGGTATTGGGTGTATAGAGGTAATAACGGAGGAAATGGGGAGAATTATTCAAAAAATGGGAAAGAAAATGAAGTTCTTTCCTGATGTTTGTTAGAAGAATTTCCCGTAGTGCTGTTTAAGACCTCTTAAGGCTTATTATTCATATCCACGGTGGTGGACACTATCTAATATTCTAATTTTCTATTCTCCCTGTTAAAACTGATAAGAAAATATGTAACCATTTCATCCCTTCCCTCCTTTAATACATGATAATATTACTCAGTCATTATGTTATTTACTGAATAAAATATTTCTATTTGGATGAATATTATGGTAAAAAAAATTATTTTCTGTCTGATCATATTACTTCTTGCAGTTCCTTCAGCACTCTTTTCCCAGGATGAACTTACAGCTTTACCCGAAAATGAGAAAAGACCACTTATCGACCTGACCCCAATCCAGGATTACCTTATGGGACCTGATGGGTACCAGCTGCTCTCAACAACACATGATATTCTGGGATACAGCGCGGTATTAATCGGTCTCACAGCTGGACTACTGTCTCCAGACGTTCTGGGTGATGATGTGCATGGGGCTCTTGGAACCGCTGCCTCGGCAGCTGCAGCATTAAACATTGGTATAGGATTTTTAAATTATGGAGATCGTCTGAATACCGGTAACGGATTGTTCACCATAGATAATATTCATATTGTTCTGGGAATTACTGGTGGAGTTTTGATGATAGCTGCCACATTGTTAGGTGAATCTGATGCTCACCCGATTATGGCCGGACTAGGCACAGCTATGATGGGTGCAGGAATTATACTGCAGCTCTAATATTTGGAGGAAAGTTTTTTATGAAAAAAGTTATTATGATGATTTTAGTGTTGAGTGTATCCTTTGCCCTCTTCGCAAAGAATGTAACAGTTGTCTATCTTGACCGTACTGAAGTCAATATGGAAGGTGGAAGTTTTATTAAGAAAGAAGCAAAAAGAAATAAAGTTCCTCATAAATTTGTCTATGCGTATGGATTTCAGGCATTAAAAGGAAACGAGAAAGTTATCGTAATTCTCAATTCCGGCCGAAGTTCCGGTATTGATCCCAGAGTTGAAAGTTACGTTAACTCTTCCCAAAACAAAGAGTCCCTGATCCTGGTAAACCTCTATTCAATTGGAAGACAAACAATTTTAGAGTTTGTTGCTGCTGTCGACTCCTTATACGGGATTGATGAAATCTCCGCGGCAACAAGATGGGAGGATAAAAAGGTAAATCCCTATCTCGATATGCATCAGGAATGGACAGCTGAGCTCTATAGGCTCATTAATGAAAAATTGGCACAATGATGATATTATTGATTGGTGTTCTTTACGTTGTCCTACCCGTAGTCCAGTTCATCCTCTTTTTGATGGATCTTCCTTTTTTCAGGTTCTTTGATACCATCAACTACTTCTTTGCTATTGTAAGTTACTATTGGATACTGAACCATATTCTCATAACGGTAAAAATTCCGTTCATGCAAAAACATTTACCCTACGACAAACTGGTAAAGTTTCACGTTATTACCGGAACTTCCCTGATAATCGCTTTGGTATATCATGTTCTGTACAAGCTTTTTGCAGGGAAATTGATAGACCTGCTCTCATGGGGTCTGCTCATCCTCTTTGCCGGATTATTTACACTGGCAATTCTCTGGATTGAAGCCCCGATATTCAGGCACTTGCGCAGAAAAGTATTAAAGAAAACCAAACAGAACCGAATTGCCCGGTACGAATATCTCAAAGCAATTCACGGATATTTTTTTGCCGGTATGGGAGTCCTGTCATTCATTCACATTCTACGTGCAGATATGCTTGACAGCAGCTACCTGTTTGCTGCTGTATACCCTATCATTCATCTAATAATCGTTTTATCACTGTTTATCTTTTCCCGGATACAAAAACTGCGGCTGCCTCGTTTCAGCCTGATAAGTAATGATTTGGTTCAGGACACCAGTATACTGACCTTCAAGCCTATTACATCCGGTCTCTCCTACTCAGCCGGGCAATTTGGCTATATCAGCTGGCGCTCACCCGGACTGCCAAAACAGGAACATCCGTTCTCTTTCCTCTCTGCCCCTTCAGATGCAGGAATATCGTTGGGAATCAAAGGACTTGGTGATTATACCGACATTATCAGCTCAATAACACCAGGAAGTATCGCCCGAATAAATGGAGGATTCGGCAATTTCGTTCCTGGGTACCACAAAGGAAAAGTCTGTTTGATTGGTTCAGGGATAGGAATTGTTCCTATTGTAAGCCTTATACGTGATATGCTTCACCATCCTCCCATTCATGAAGTTGAAGCTTTTCTGGCTGTTAACACCCGTGATGAGCTGCTGGATGAATCAGAAATGCTGGCTGTTGCAGAAGCTGTTCCACTGCTCACTTTACATATCTATGTCTATCAGGAAGATGGAGTGCTCTACTCCTCTGAACTGTTAAAATCTACTCTTTCAGCACCCCAGGATTACTTATACTATATCTGCTCATCACCAAACGTGAGAAAAATACTGCTTGGTGCTTTGTCTGACCTGTCAGTTAAGAAGAGACGAATATATTTTGAAGTATTCTCTTATTAACACTTTCTCTCTTTGAAACTGCTCACCGCTCACTTTATTTTGACAAGCAATGCTTCAATCGCTACAATACATACAGTTTCACTCCCTTAACACTGAAATACATTTCATAATGTCTATCCAGTGTTAGCAATCAAAATTCTATACTGTATTTCTGCAGGACGGGAAACCTGGCTCGTGCACTTTCGCACCGGTAATACTACACAAACCCATTATGTACAAACAATAAGCATAGTTCAAAGCAATTTGAACTTATTAAAAAAGTGCTTATTCGTGCAGGAGAATTATTGATGAACGAACGACAAAGAATGTTTTTGGATGTCCTTGCTGCTGGCAGCGAAGGGAAAAGTATTAAGAAAGCAGACTGGGATTTTGAATATGTTGTGATGAAAACCATGGAGATGGTTCAAAAACATGAACTTTCCTGGTCACCTGATACCATCGTTCCCACGGATGATGCAATGATTGATAGATTATATCAAGCAGGTAAAGAGCTGTTACGGGAAACCGGTATCTACCTCATATCAGAAAATCGACAAATTTTGTTCTCAGAAGCCGATATAGACCGTGCCCTGACGCTGCAGAAACCTGATCTGGAAATGGGAACGGGAAATGATGCTTGTATCGTTCGACCCAGAGGGGTTGAAGATCGTTCGACTCCCAAAGTTTGGGGCGGTAACCCGGGAGCTCCAACACCGGAAAATCTTTTTCTCCCCATAGTGAAAAGCTGGATGAAAGAACCCATTGTGGATCTTGCCACATGCGGCTCCCTTATTGATGTTGATGGATATCCCGTACGAACACGGGGAGTCACGGAACTACTGGCTGTTCGAAGAGAACTGAAGCTGCTTCATCAGGGACTGAATGAAGCGGGACGCCCTGGAATGGGGATGCTGGCTGGCGAATCCAGTGTTTCAGAGGTGGGTGATTTGGCTTCTGCTGCTGCAGGCGGCATTCGATCCTGTGACTCACATCTGGTTGCCCTTTTCAATGAGCTGATGATCGACAACGATAATTTACTCAGAGCAGCAAATTCAATACAGCACGGCATGAAAAACGCCTCACTTGCTGCCGTTATGGTTGGGGGTCTTGGTGGAGATGCTCCGGGTGCTGCAGTGCTGGAAGTAGCCTCTTTCCTTGCCGCCAACATTATCGCCCTTGCTGATTATCACCTCTGCCATCCAATACATATAAATTATGTTGCCACCAGTGCACCGGGTTGTATGTGGCTGCAGAGTGCGGTCTGCCAGGCTTTTGCACGAAATGCACCATCCGTTATTTTCTGTGACATCTATCCAAAAAGCGGAGCTCTCACGTTAGAGCTGCTGCTTGAAACAGCGGCAAATGCCATTGCAATCACCGTCAGCGGTGGTCACCTGGAAGGTGTTGGATCGGCTGACGGTGGTCTTCCCAATGGAACCGGACTTGAGGTGCGATTAATGGGTGAAGTTGGCCATGCCGTTGCCCTGCAGGGTATTTCCCGGAAAGAAGCTAATACTATGATAACAAAATTGATTAAACGATATGAACATGTCTTTACCATGCCCGGAGGCAATCCCGGAAAACGATTTGATGAAGCATACAATTTGGAAACAATTGAACCTCTGCCGGAATGGCAGGCACTTTATGAGGAAGCAAAAAGAATTCTCAAGTCCCTGGGATTGGACTTGGAGCGTGTTTGTTGATAGAGATTTTGTCTTTATGATATACCCGGATCAATATATATTCTTTTAACCTTGCAGCAACAAATTTAGAGATAGAGAGGTGCGCCAGCTTGGCTGCAAGTTCCACTTTTTTTAGAGTTACTTCATCAATATACAGTGATATTTGCGGCATTATATATCCTCCTATAACAAGTATATGTTCAAGCAGACTTGTTATGTTGATTGACATCAAAACTATTAAATAAATTTGTATTTTTTACACGAATAACAGATGTTTTTACTATATGTCTGAGAAATAGTTCCATATCAAAGATTCGTTTCGCTGCATAAAGTTTCTAATATAATTCAAATTCTCATTAAATTTTCCTAGAAACAATGCATCTGACATCTATAATTAACCATGAATTTTATAAAAAGGATTTACTATAATGCCGTATAAAAACTATCGACTGCCAGAACTTCTTGAAGGGGCTCGGGAAGGAAAAGGGCTCACACGACAGGAATCGATATACCTTCTGGATTTTGATGAAACATCATTTGAGTCTTCACTCATCCGGGGGACAGCAAATGCACTAACCAGAGAGCGATTAGAAAATTCTGCAGTAATACTTGGCCAGATTGGGCTGGAGACTGATATCTGTACTGGAGGATGCAGGTTTTGTACTTTCGGAAATAGAGATACCCAAATCTCAAGTTTCCGCATTTCGGATGAGGTCCTCAGGCAAAAAATAGAAGAATTCACCATAAATGGTGACTTGTATGGCCTCTACCTCATGACAATGCATGATTATGATATGGATAGATTGCTTAATGCAGTGAGAATCAGCAAGGAAGTTACCCCGCCGCAAACTCAAATTTGGGTAAACATTGGTGATTCTGATTTGGAAACCTATAGAATCCTTAAGAATGCAGGGGTTCAGGGTGCTTATCATGTCAATCGATTACGCGAAGGTATTGATACAAACTTAAGCCCAAAAGACCGAATAAGAAGTATGGAACACATCATAGATGCGGGATTAGAGCTCTATACCTGCTGTGAACCGATTGGTCCCGAACATACAAATGAGGAGCTTGTAGAAAACTTTTTCATCGGTATCGATTTAGGGTGCACACAACATGCTGTAATGAAACGGATTCCTGTGCAAAACACGCCCTTAGCCCAATTGGGACAGATTTCCGAAATACGACTCGCCCATATTGCTGCTGTGGTTACTCTAGCTCTGGGTAAAGCAAAATCATTTAAATTCATGTCGATTCATGAGCCGAATCAGGTAGGGCTCCTTTCAGGGGCAAACCTTATAACGGCTGAGAGTGGTGCAAATCCTCGTGATATTTCACTGGATACAGACAACCATAGAGGATGGACAGTTGAGCGTTGTAGAAAGTTACTGCGAGATTCAGGATTTAGCAGCCTCATGCTTGGTGATGAAAGTATTATTTCACTGAATAATTAATTAGATACTTATTGAAATGTCTTTACCACGCAATCCAAAATGGTTCCAGCTCAATAGTACCGGAAATATTCTTTTCATTAAGCAGTTCATCACCAGAGGGTACCTGTGTTTAAACAGATTTGTCTAAATGAATAATAACAAAAACATACTCTCAAGAACCACTACAGTTTTAGCTCCCCGTTTGATTGAGAGAAAATCTATAAGAAACCTCTCACAAAATTAATACTATAATCTATCGAGTGAATCTTACCGATTCTTTTCCATCCACCGAACAGCCCAGTCGACAAGTGGGCGCTGCCGTATGAAACGAACATCAGCATTTCCAACCCTGTGCCGCTTTATGCCATACTCAGCTTCAAAGGCATCTCCCAAAGTCTTGAAATCAGCATCTTCAACCGCCAGAGTCTCATATGTCATCCATTCCCGATGTCCGTTCACCATAACAGCGCTGCTCTCTTTTACCATATGTTTTCCATGAAAATCAGCTCTGGTCTCAGCCAGATGGAGAGAGGTGTTCTTATCATGACCAACACCCAGCAGCAGGATATGTCCATCGAGTTCATAGAGTTTGTGCAGTGGGGAGCCTTCCCCAAAAATATTCTTCAGGTCGTGGTTTTTCATGAGAAATTCGGCATTAGGGCCATTTGCAGCAAAAGATCTTGCCGGATGATTACTTCGCACTGTTCCAGGCCATGTGCGAAACATCTCGGCTATGACACCCATATTGATGGATGGGGTAACCTCAGGATCAAAAGCCGGCCAATGTTCACGGATTATTGGCCACCACTCTTCGGGCTGCTCCCAATGAACTCCCGTAGAGGGATCAAGGTTTTTCCATGTTTGAGCCGGCATCATCAAGGTTCCTTCAGAACCAACAATTTCAAACAAAGCCCTTATGACGGTTTCTGCTCCACCCACAACCCAACCGAGTGAGCTGAGAGTAGCATGTACACTGATCGTTTGCCCTTGCTCGATACCGCACAGAGTAAATTGAGATATAAGATCAGAGAGAGTCAGAGGTTGGACTTGAAAAGGACTTTCGTCCATCAACGTTTATTCCTTCTATTTTGATCATCGTTCTGCAGCCGGTCTATAAGTTCTTTGAACCGTTCAGAAATATATTGGCGTTTGATCTTCAGTGTCTGCGTAAGCTCTTTTCCTATGGAGAAATCATTTTTTACCGGTAATATTTTAGCTATTTTTTCAAAAGGTCTAAATCCATGAGCTTTTGTCAGAAGTGCATTCACCTCTTTCATGAGAATTTCTGTTATCCGATCATGCTCAATGGAGAATTTACCATCAACCAGAACAGGAACCGGGGCAAGTTTCAAATCCTGTGCCAACTGCATGAGGCGTTCCTCGTTTAAGGCTATAATTGCAGAGAGCTGTTTTCTGTCCTGCCCTACAACAGCTACATGATCGATATAGAGGCTCTCTTTCATCTTCTCCTCAATTGGTTCAGGTTCAACATTTTCCCCGCCCATGAGCACGATAGTATCCTTAATCCGGCCGACAATAATTATTTCACCGTTCTCTGAACGAATAGCCAAATCCCCGGTATTCATCCATCCTTCATCATCCAGAACCGCTTTTGTGGCCTTCGGGTTCTTATAATAGCCCTGCATCACCTGAGGACCCCGTGCGAAAAGAACACCTTTCTCTCCAATCGAAGTTATGGTTCCATCCTCACGGCGAAGCTCAACTTCAGTATTATCAAAAGGAACTCCTGTTGTTCCAAAAGTGTTCCGACCAAATGTTCGTGACAGAATTCCCGGTGCGCATTCCGTCATTCCGTAGGCATTCACCAGCGGTATGCCAATTGCATTGAATATCTCGTCAAGATACTTAGGCAGCGTTCCAGCAGCTGATGTTGCGCCCCTAAGCCGTCCGCCAACCTTTTCACGGAATGGTTTAAATAAGACTCCGGCCATTTTATGTCCCGGAAAAAGCAGAATGAGACGAATCAGATGGAACTTCCATACAATCGCCTTTCGCAGGAAAAATCTTTTTCTCAGACTTATATAGCAGCCCCGCACATACTGCTGTGAGCTAAGGTACATTTGATTGATTTTAATAAAGAGAAATACAAGATTACGTTTTACTGCCGGCATTTTACTAATAGCCAGTATCATTTTTTGATAGATTGATTCCCATACCCGTGGTACAGATATAAGGATCTGCGGGCGCTGGCTAACAAGATCTGCTGCAAATTTTCCAGCTGATGAGTAGACAAATGTAAGGCCTGATAATAATGCACAGTACTCGAAGGCACGTTCATAGACGTGCCAGGATGGGAGCATAACGACTGTCGTCTCACCCTTTTTTGGATCTATTTCGAGTCTCGGGGTATTGGCAACTACATTTTGCATGAAATTTGCATGTGTAAGCATTACACCTTTTGGATTTCCAGTTGTTCCTGAGGTATATACAATGGTAAGAAGATCTTCAGGGGAAACTGATGCAGAAAGTCTCTCTACAAGATCAGGATCCTGCTTATAGGCTTTTTCACCCTTATTTACCATATCTGAATAGTAGGTTACTAAATCTTTCAGATTTTCAGGAATTTCCTCTCCCATGGATTCATCAATAATAAATATTCGTTTACACCTTTCCCAATCCTGTTCCGTGAATTCCGGAATGAGATCCAGTAACTGTTTTGTCGTTTCCAGAACGAGATATTCAGAATCTGAGTGATGAAAGATGAACTGGACCTCTTTCGGAGCTGTATCCGATCCTCTTGGTACAGAGATACACCCTAATGTCATAAGTGCTATATCAGTGGATATCCACTCATATCTGTTATTTACAAAGAAGCCAACATGCTCACCCTTTTTCAGTCCATACATATCAAATCCCGCTGTAAGAATCCGGATAAACCGGACAAATTCAGCATAGGTTTTTTCAACGAACTCTTTTCCTTCATGTGACCGGTGGGAGACTCTTTTCGGGTATGCGGCAGCCGTTATAAAAGGAATTTCTATAATACTATTCATCTTTTTTCCTCATTACTGGAGGTGCTTGTAAGATTATACGGCTTTAAGCACACCCTAAGAATTTATATTTCATCTCAATTCTTATCATCTATAATTCAAGATATCACAAATAGAACAAGAATACACTAAACTAAATGTATGGTTTTTTTAGTTTATTGACCATCTTTTTCTTTTTTGATGATTTTCAGATTTTTCATAAATCACTCCAGATTAACATTGATAAATAAAATTTATTACGCTATATTTATTCATATGGTCATATGATGACATGATGTTTAGAGGGAGCCCAAAAAAAGGAGTCCATAATGAATAAGAAAAAATTATCAATACTGGCAAGCTTCAACCTAAGCTTTCATTGGTTCACTATAGGAATAATCATTCCTGTTATGACCCTATATCTAATAGAAAAAGGCTTAACCCTTTTTCAGGTAGGCATCTCTTTTGCGGTATATTCAGCCGCGACAGTACTTCTTGAGCTCCCTACCGGCGGTCTTGCCGATTCCATAGGAAGAAAAAAAGTCTATCTTTTTGCACTGTTTTTACAAGCAATTGGAAGTATTGCATTGTTATTTATCAACAGCTTCGCCGGGATTCTTCTCTGCTTCGTACTTCACGGAGCCTCAAGATCTCTCTCATCAGGGACAATGGATGCACATTTCATTGATGAATTTTACAAAATCGACCCTGATATAAATCTTCAGAAGGAGATGGCAAAAATTGGTATCTTTGTTCCACTGGCTTTAGGTATCGGTTCTCTCCTGGGAGGATTCCTTCCAATGACTCTCGGCAAAGTGACTGAAGCCTCCTTCTTACACAGTCTCTATTCAGCGAATTATATTGGCTTTACTCTGGCAATCGGCATCCAATTTATCTCTACACTTTTATTGGTTAAGGAAGAGAAAAAAACCGGTGAGCATAACACAATTGCTGCCGGAATAAGAAAAATACCGGAAGTCCTGCGAACATCGATAGAATATGGGTTAAAACACCCGGTAATTCTGATACTGCTACTGACTGGTTTTGCATGGGGATTTTCCATATCTGGTCTGGAACAGCTATGGCAGCCGCAGGTAAAAAGTATTATCAGCAGCTCAACCGGCAGCTGGATTTTCGGCCTGCTGACCTTTGGGTACTTTCTCGCTGCAAGCCTGGGAAATGTTTTGGCAACACCCCTCTGCCGTTTTTTTAAAGACAACTACCCTATTGTCCTATTTCTGTCACGACTTATCATGGGAATCCTCTATTTCATGCTTGCCCTGCAGAGCGGCATCCTACTATTCTCAATCTTCTACTTCTCACTGTTTATGTTCAATGGAGTCCATGGATCTCCGGAAAGCGCAATTTTCAACAAAGAGGTAACCTCCGAAAAAAGATCGACACTCATCTCCTTCTCTTCCCTGTTTATGCAGGCAGGTGGAATAATCGGATCCATATTTCTGGGCTTCCTTGCTCAAACCTACTCTATTCGATCTGCATGGATTATCGCATCGATTGTTATTGCAGCTTCAGCTCTGCTATACTTAGGCATCCCCATTGCAGCACGCAAAAAGGTTTCTCTGGATTTAGCTGCTGAAAGAGAGGTAAACGAATGAGTTTCAATAGTATTGGTAAACGGGAAACACTTCCTGAAAAAGTAGCAAAAACCATCAAAGAGGCTATTTTGCATGGAGAGATGCAAGGTGGGGAAGCTCTACCCACGGAGCCTGAATTAGAGAAAGAATTTGGCGTAAGCCGTGCTGTTATCCGTGATGCTATGAGAATGCTCAAAGCCCAGGGGCTCATTGATGTGAAACACGGTAAAGGCATGTTCGTCTCTTTTTCTCAAACTGAAGCCTTTACCGACGCACTCCTGACAAGCCTGAGACGTGATAACGCCAGCGCCTGGGATGTTGAACAGTTTGAGCAGCTTCTATTACCGCAAATAATTGCACTCGCCTCTACTGAAGCAACAGATAATGAGATTCAGAGTATCAAAAGTTCTGCAGATAAATATTTAAAATCTTATGAAGAGATGATAAATCAGGAAGAGTTTGTTGATGAGAATCAATTGCTGGAACTGCAGAAAAAATCAAGAACAGTCTTTGTCAATTATATGAGATCTATTTTTGAAAGTACTCATAATAAACTTATCATGCTTTTGGGTGATGTTCTGATCGATCTTCGAAAATGGCGTACGGTATCCGATGTTGAAGAATCCTTACTAAAAATGATCGATTTGGAAAAAACATTTATAAATTTGTATGTTAAAGCCATAGAGACCCGAAATCCCGAAAAAGCATCAAGAATGGTTCAGGCAGGCATCAACTATGACTCTTCAATGGTTTCTATTATGAAGGTTACTCCTATTGGTGAGAGTCCGGAGATTCCAGGTGAAGTGTTCTTCTCTTCTTATAAGGGGACGGAGGATAAAGGATAAAAAAGTTGATTTACCCTGTTAAAATATCCTCCAATTTTCCACGATTAAGCAGCAGTATTTTTGTTCCATCCCGCTTTATACATTTATGAGATTCCAATTCTGTAAATGATCTCGAAACTGCTTCCCGTGAACTTCCAATCTGATTAGCCAGTTCTGTTATTGTTGTATCCAATTCAAGGTGTTTCGATTCTACTCCTTCAAATAGAGACAATAGTGTATATGCAAGCTTTTGATCTACCTTCTTCAGAGAAAGAAGCTCTATGGTATCTGTTAAATGCAGACACTTTTTTGATATATCTTTCATAAATATCCGAAGAAAATCAGACTCTTTACACAAGGAGAGTATTGTTTTTATGGGAATTTCGAAAATAGTACTATTTTCTGTAGTTACGATCCAGCAGGGATAGTTGTTTTCGGCAAAACATACCAATTCACCAAACATCTGCCCGGCAGATAAAATCTTAATAACAAACTCTTTTCCGGAGGATAAAATTTTCGTCATTCGTAAAGATCCATTCAGAATAAATCCTACAGATCTACATGCTTCCATAGGTGTATGAACAACACTCTCTTTTTCTAATACACTGGTTTTTCCCTGCCTTAGAAGCGACTCTATCAACGCCGGGTTGAAATCGTTAAAAACAAGGAAATCCTGAAGAGAATAATCGGTTTTCATAGCGCTCATAGTTTCTTCCGATAGGTGCATGCATTAACAGGACAGACATCCTGACACTTATAGCACATAAGGCATTCATTCAACTTATTGGCTCTTTTTTTTGTCTCCAGAGTCAAAATTGACTGCGAAGGACACACTTTCTGGCATTTCCCACAGGCTATACAGGCATCTTCATCAATTATTATTCCTCTTCCCGAAACTCTTGATGAAATTGATAATATTGTACCAAATGGGCATAGATGATGATGCCACATATCCTCAGAAAAAAACAGAGTTATTGCTACAGAGATAATTATCATAATAAGCAAAAAATTCACTTTAATATGAAATATCCGTGTCAAGATCATTACACCAGCAAAGAGGAAAAGAACAATGATCCGTACCCAGGGACTTTTCATAAACTCAGGAGTATTCATTCGTCTTATACCAAGTTTATTATAGATCAATCCAATCGGTCGAAACAGGGTTCCCATTGGGCAAATCCAACCGCAGAAAAACCTTCCCATAAAAAATGAAACGATAATACCAATCACAAAAATCCCAAGCCAAAACTGGAGTTTCCCATTTAGCAACAGGATAACTACGAGAACTAGAAATACTATTTCGGAAAAAATCCTCAGAATATCCTTACTAATTTGTTGTTTCCGCACTGGCAACCTCCATCTTACTTTTTTGTTTCTGCAATACTATACAATGATTCATTGTTTTATTCCCCAGCAATACTTCTTTAGCAAACAAACTGCAATCACTGCAGTCGCAAACTCCGCAATTCAAATTAGGGAGTCCGGTTAGAATATCCTTAACTGATTTGGAGTGTGTTTGTATTTCCTCTCCTATGTGTTCCCTCTTTACCATTTTTTCAACAAGAAACCCCATAAAAAGTATTGCCGGAATTGTTAAGGAAACTCTTGTTAATGTAAATCTCAATCCGAGAAAACCAGCTTCTACAAAAAGCATCGGGATTTTAATAACTGCCCAGGAACTGAGGATAATAACCAAATTTGCAACACTCGTACCTTTTTTAAACAGAACAATTGCCGCTGGGAATGCAGCATAAATAGGTCCTGCAGAGATGGATCCTATAAATAGAGAGAGCAGCTTTCCTCTTATTCCAGACTTACTTCCCAGCCCTTTTTTTATTAATTCAGAAGGGACCCAAACTGTTATTAGTGCAGAAATTACCAAAACAGGAGGTAGAATCTGCAGCATTTCCATAAGAAAGGTCCCAGTCAAATTAATAGCTGAAAAGAAAATATTCTTTTTAATAATAAAAAATATTGTATAAAGGACAATCGCTATCAGGATGAGTTTATATTTTTTTAACACCAATTTCATAACAGCACCCCCATTCCTAATGCAATCACCAGGGCCATACCAAAGCTAATTCCGTTTCTTGCAAGGGTGAATCTTTTCCCGAAATGCCTAACTTCAATAGGATATGTTGCTACACCAACCATGGTTAAGGTTGTCAGAAATGCAGCAATGGTCACAAGGTGCGCACCGCTTTCATAGAGCGATTTTGCCAAAGGGAAAGCAATAAAGGCCGGCATTATGGTAATAGTTCCAATCAGTGCCCCAAAAATGGTACTCAACATTTTACTTGGACCGCCCAACAACTGCTTGATAAGATCAGGAGGCAGAAAAGCCAACACTAATCCGACAAGAGCCATAACACCAGCAACTTCAGCAAATGTATTAAGAAATAGTTTTTTTGCAACCAGGAGGCTCTCTTTGGTCTTCTTTTTACTTTTTATTACTGAGAACAGAAGTAATCCTATAGCAAGTATAATTATTATTATCGTTGTCATTTTCCCTCCGGAAATTTTGGATATTTCATAAACTATCAGTAAAACCTATACTTATCTGTGATAGGTATCACAGTCCAAAAAATAGGGACGGAGGCTATATAAAAAATGCACGGATTGCATCGAAAAGGCTGTTTGCTCAGAAAGTAATAAATATATTGATTATTTGTTGGTATGAAGCATGGAAAAGTGACCAGGTATATATGAGGAATTTATTTCTATCAGTTTATTGTGTGAATCCATACAGAATTTTACTAGATATTAATCAAAACTTGCAGCAAAAAGTCTCTTTAAAACAAATTCAGAACAGATCTGACCACAGGCAGTTTATGAGATATTAAAATTGGAAGAAAAGTCAGTTTCCGGATGGCAAAAAGGGATATATTCTCAGCATTTCCTCATCCGGTTTGTCGACTATATGGTATTGTTTCCTCATAAGGTGATAAAGACCAGAATACGTATAAGAGTAGATGTCTTTTGCCAGTTTCGCCTTTACCGGATTATTTGAGATATATTTGATTAATGCTCTGAAATAGGCTGATCCTTTCACGATTTTACTTTTAAACCGATCATACCAGACATGTCCTTTCCTATGATATTTTTTATTATAGCGTACGGCAATTATACTTAAAATCCATTGCAATGAGCAAAATTGGTTGAATTAGTAAGTGGATATGATTATCCATTACCATGTGGTGTTTTAGATGGAAACGAAACTTTTCCCTTGCAAAGTGGACCATTTCCTCGACCATTGCCTTATCTTCATCTTTAATAAAAATATCTTCCTGTAAGTTGGCCCTGGCCATTGTGTGATATTTTGCATTTGCTTCTAATTGGCGTGGCTTGCGCATATATCCTAGATTCCCGGCAAATTATACCTAGTACACTGTACAGCTTAAAGCTTCGGATATAGACGTTTAAGTTTTACCCTTGCATCCTTTGTTGTGAATTGCCAGTCAACCCTTGTCTGGCGATT
>JABMQR010000088.1 GCA_013202335.1 Bacteroidota bacterium | reverse complement strand
ATAAATATGTATTATGTTATAATATAAGTAATTACACCTAATCAAAAACTTCTAACTATAGGTCGTTCTTTCAAAATTAATACTTTTGAAAGAACCTCAAATATATGAACTTTTCTGAAAAGCGAAGTGGTTTTCCTGATCATTTTGATCTTATTGTTATTGCGGAAATAATCACGGATTTTTACACCTGCCTTGAAACAACATTCTTAAGGATTTCTAAAGCATTTGAGAATAACCTGGAAAAGAGTAGATTGCATGCAAATTTGTTAGAGAGAATGGTAGTAGAAATTCCTGGGGTAAGAAAAGCTTTACTGACAGACAAATCATACGATTTGCTTAAGGAAATTATGCGTTTTCGGCATTTTTAAAGATACTATTTTGAGCTGGAGTATGACAAAGACCGAATTGATTTTCTGGAAAAAAAATATAAAGAAGTTGTTCCACTTGTTCTACAGGAACTGGAACTCTATATTGTATTTTTAAAAGAATTGATTAACTGATGCTGTTTCCCAAAATCAACTGATTAATCAGCATAATTCCGTCATAGCTGATAGAAGACATTCCTTATTTTCAGGATCCTCACACAGTTTCCAATTATTCCGGAAAATTATAATAAATTCGGTATTAGTTTATAGGGTAACCACTTATTAAGTTGCGGCAGAGAGGACTTGAACCTCCACGAGCTTGCGCCCACTAGCCCCTCAAGCTAGCGTGTCTACCAATTCCACCACTGCCGCATTGGTAACAGAAGGAAATTTACACTATTCTGCGTTGTTAGTCAATTATTAGAGTAATATTTAACAACCAAATTTGTAAGCAAATGCTTCACGATCTTTGTAAGATACGGTATTTTAATACTATGAATGATTCCATTGAACACCCCACATTATACTCTTTTCCACCAATACTACCAGAAAAACCCCGAATTTTATTATTGGGAACAATGCCGGGAGGGGAATCGTTAAAATTGCAGCAGTATTATGCCTTTAATAGGAATCATTTCTGGCCATTGATCTATCGGCTGCTAGGTGAGCAGCAGGATCCCTGGGAACAGAGTTACGAGAAACGAGTTAAGTTCCTGAAGAATCATCATATAGCATTGTGGGATGTCTATGCAGCCTGTATCAGAAAAAAGGGAAGCCTTGATCAGAGTATAGAGCAGGGAGTCCCGAATGCCATACTTCCGCTTTTAAAAGCTTATCCAACAATAACTACGCTGTTTTTTAACGGCAGTACCTCTGCCAAAGGCTTTAAAACCTATTCAGATAACTTACTGAACTCAGATCCGCAATATAAAGATGTACTAAATAGAATATCCTGTATTAAACTTCCTTCAAGCAGCCCGATTCCTACAAAGAACTGCAGAAATATCTTTGAGAAATATCACTATTGGCTTCCCGTAGCGGAGGCCCCTGGGATCATTGATGCAGCACCGGGAGAAGATCCTGAATGAGGATTTACTGGATATAATAAATCCCCTGATCTGTGCAGGATCAAGGGACTGATTAAAATGCTGTTTTTGCAATTAACTTATTACAATAATTTCTCATATTGTTCGAGCAGGTTAGTGAAAATCCCAACAGCATCACTTACTGGTTTCGGGGAGCTCATATCTACACCTGCGAGTTTCAGAGATTCAATGGGGAAATTCGATCCACCGGATTTGAGGAAATTCAGATAGGTATTCCGATCAGACTCATCTCCTTCTATTACCTTTTTGGATAATGCCAGTGATGCGGAAAGTCCGGTAGCATATTTATAGACATAAAAAGCACGGTAAAAATGTGGAATTCGCAGCCCCTCAAGGTCGCTGACTTCATCAAGAACCATTTCAGGACCAAAATATGCTTCAAGAAGTTTACGGTATGCTGTTCTCAAAGAGTCTACAGTTAATGGAATTCCTGATTCATACATTTGGTGAGTCTTATGCTCAAATTCAGCAAACATTGTCTGTCGGAAAATAGTAGCGATAATATCATCCAACTGTTTCCCGATAATATAGGCCTTCATCTCCTTACTCTCTGCATGCTCAAGAAGATATTTAGCTACAAACTGTTCATTGAATGTTGATGCAACTTCAGCCTCGAAAATGGTATAATTATAGTGCTGGAAAGGGTTATTCTTAACACTGTACCAGCTGTGCATAGAGTGACCGCCCTCATGTGCGAGTGTAAAAACATCACGGAGTACCGTATCTTTATAATTCATGAGAATATAGGGATCCCCGATATAGGAACCGGCAGAAAAAGCACCTGATCGCTTTCCTTTATTTTCGTAACGATCTACCCAGGAGCCCAAAAGCCCGTCTTTTAGTATTGAGGTATATTCCTCACCCATAGGCTCAAGTGCTTTAATAACTATATCAACTGCTTTAGTATAGGAATATTTTGTGGAGACATTTTTTACCAGTGGAACATACACATCATAATGACGTAACGTATCAACACCAAGAGCTTTTTTCCTCAGTGCATAATATTTGTGTAATGCAGGGAACCCATCATGAACAGCCGATACAAGATTGTCATAGACTGCTTCAGGAACATCATCAGGAAATAGGGCAGCTGCCCGGGCAGATGAATAATTTCTAACCCGTGCCTGATAGGCATCGTACTGCACATTCCCGGCATAAAGAGCCGCAATAGTATTTTGGTGTTCATTAAATCTGCTGTAGAACTGATTATAAGCTTTTTCTCTGATTGCTCTGTCAGGATTAATCAGGAAAGAGGAAATACTGCCCTGACTGAGAGGTTTCTCTCCTTCAGGAGTCTCTATGGTGCCGAATGTGAGATCTACATCGGTAAGCGCCTCAAATGCTTTTTGCGGCGCAGAGGCAGCTTCCGCCTGCAGTGCAAGAAGCCTCTCTTCTGAAGCTGAAAGAACATGCGGCTTAAATCGCAGGATTTTTTTCAGCATAATACTGTATTCACCGATCCTGCTGTCAAGCAAATAGGAAGTAATAACATCTTCCGGTATAGCCTGTATTTCAGGATCAATATAGCTTATTGCAGCGGAAAATTCGGTCTCAGCCTGCATTACTAATCCATATCTGGACTGATTGCTGCTGTCACCGGCATCTTCTGCATATCTAAGAAATGCATAATGTCCAATACGCTCACCAAGCAAACCAGTGGTACTTAAAAAATCAAGACAGCTGAGAAATATATCAGCACTCTCTGCTAACTTTCCTTTATATGCATCAGCTTTTGGAATAGCTGATTTAAATATTTCAAGATCTTTTTCCCACTCTTCATGAGTAGGGTACAGTTTCGATAAATCCCAGCAGTCAGCAGTTGAGACCTCTGACCGAACAGGAATTGTGTTGTTTTCTTTAGCCATATTTTAACCTCTTAATTAACTGTTTTTTATGAATTTACGAACCATGTCGTTTTTTACCTATACTATATCGTGAAGCAGGGCAGCCATTCTGATTCCGGCTTTTCCTCTGTGACTTACACTATTTTTTTCACTTTCACTTAACTGCGCTGCGGTTTTTCCTAACTCGGGTATATAAAAAATTGGATCATACCCAAAGCCACCGGTTCCTTCCATATTGGAAATTATTTCTCCATGAAATGTCTCCTGTACGGTAAAAACTCTATATTCATCGAGGATCAGTGTCATGCAGCAAACAAAAAAAGCAGAGCGATCGAAAATTGTACGCATGTTATTTAATAGATAGAGATTTCTTTCAGTATCAGACAGGATATGCCCTGATTCGTCAGATCCATAGCGGGCAGAGTAAATACCGGGTTCTCCACCATTCAAGGCAGGTACTATCAGACCTGAATCATCTGCCAGGACAGGTTTTCTGCACGCAGTAAACAATGCCTGGGCTTTCCCCATAGAGTTACCGATAAACGTATCAGCTGTCTCTTCATGAAAAAAGGAGATACCTATATCTTCCGGTAAGAGTAGAAGGTGTGATGTTATGATTTGTGAAAGTTCTTGTTTCTTGTGTTTGTTGCCTGTAGCTAATACAATTTCCATACTCTATACAATACTGAAAATACGAGGATGAGTCGAGTTAATTTTATAATTCATTGCATCGGTGTTTTTATATACTGTTTAGATAATTTTCTTACATAAAATACTGTTGAAGCAACTGTTCCTGCAGGAATGTCCAAAATTTCTGCTACGCTATCGTAATGTATTTTCCCCTGGGCCCGCTTTAAATCTGTGTGAAGATGTTTTAGTTGATTTTGATAGAGTGATATTTTCCTGGTGACAGAGTGGTATGCATCATTCTCTTTAGTATGATCCTTCAGTTTTGTCTGTAGTTCCAATAGGGTGAAAAAAACAGAATTACGTTTGCTGTTAAGCTTTTCAACTTTTTCATAACGTCCGTCCAGACTATCCTTAAGCTCCTGAATCCATGTGTTCAGCTGCTCTTCCGGAATGCAGCATGTGGAAGCAACTCCCGAAACAACAGATTTCTTAATAGTATCGGCATGAATCAAAGCAATAACCAGAATTTTCTTTTTTCCTTTTAGTGACTTTGTTAAGCTGAGATAAGGGGAAGCATCGTGTTTGGCATAAGGCTGTTCTCTCTCACATACAGAATCGTCATCAAATGAGTCCGGTTCTCTGTCATAAAAAGAGATTTTTTCAAAACAATTATAAAAAAACTTTGTATAAATCTGCTCTTTAATCTGAGCCTTCTTTCGAATGTGTGTAAAAGTTTTTATTTGCCAATAAATAATATTACGTAAGTATCCCTCAAAAGAGATTCCCTCATATTTATACCGTTTTACAATTCTTTCCAGTTTAGGAACCAGAAAGAGCAGAAAGTCACTGGCGAGTTCTTCTTGTAAATACCCTCGTTCAACAGGGTAGCGATAGATGAAAAGATAAATTTCATTAAATATGGATTTTCCATTATTTTCTGATTCCTGATAAGTTAATACGTCTTTGGTAAGCAGAGTGGCGGCAGCTGTTGATCCCATAAGAGCAGTCTCCTCAAATTGTTATGGTTTGAGATCATATAAAGCAGGTTCTATGCCAAATATAATGGAATGAGACAAAGTTTAGATTTTAGGCAAATGGGCCGGGAAATTAATTTTTTTGAAGTGATGTTGTAATTGTACTACTTACAATATTTAGCGGCAGCTTACGATTTGCTTCACTCTAGTGTATTAAACCGGGATATATTTTGCCAGGATTTTCGTCACGGCAGCATTGGTCTTTTCCAGATCCATTTCCAGCGTAGCACCTGAGGCTTTGCGATGACCACCGCCGCCAAATACCGATGCAACAAGTCCCACATCCACTGAGCTGTTTGCAGCTGCTCTTAAACCTACTGTACAGGAATGTAACTGCTCCTGCCGAATGTACAGGACAACTTCACAATGAGCTATTGAGAGTAGTTGTGCATACAGAGACTCGGAATCACGCTCTTTTTCTCCATACAGATTATGTTCATCAACAGTTTCCCAGGTTATCAGGAGCCTGTCATCAAACATGCTTTCAGTACGTGAAAGAAGCAGTCCCAGAAGCTTTTTTGAGGTAAAGGATCGATCTCCATACATAGTATGATAAATATCTCTTGGAGAGGCTCCTGCTTCAGCAAGAACCGCTACCATTTCAAACACTTCAGAGCGCCCCTCATTAATATGACGAAAAAAACCAGTATCTGCAGCAAGCCCAAAAAGGAGCCGTTCTGCATCCAGTTTAGAGATAGGAATATCAAGAACCTGCATAATCTGAAAAATCAGGAAAGTTACCGAAAATGCTTTTGGAAAAATGTACCTGATATCTCCAAATTCTGTTCCAGCTGTATGGTGATCGATGACTGCTACGGTTAAACCTTCAATTTGGGAGCCAAGAGGAGCTATTCTGTCAGGTGTGGAACAGTCCACAATGAATGCTAAGGGGTTCGTATCCTTAAAATCCTTCGGAATAGTATCTTGAAAATATTCGCGGTATTTCGCTATTTCGTGTCTGTCAAAAGGACCGGGAGAGAGTAGGAGAACCTCTTTGCCTAGATGGTTTAAAGCACTTCCCAGTACGAGTTGGGAAGTTAAACAGTCAGCATCCGGGTTCCTGTGTCCCACAATCACAAAAGTGTTATGTGAATGAATCGCTTCAATCAATTCCTGCGGAACCGGGGGAGTTTTGATCATGCTTTTGCTTCCTTTTTCTTTCCCTCACCCTCACCCTCACTTTTACCCGTTGCAAGGGTAATGGATAATGCTTCCTGAATATTACTTACATAATGCAGGGTTATCTTTTCAAGCACCTCTTTGGGAATATCTTCATCAGCATCTTTTTTATTCTCAGCAGGAAGCAGAATTGTGGTTATGCCGTTTCTAAATGATGCAAGAATCTTTTCCTTGAGCCCGCCGATAGCAAGAATTCTACCAGTTAATGTAATCTCACCAGTCATTGAGGTGTTTTCCAAAATCGGTTTGTTTAACAAAGCCGAGAGGATTGCATGAGTTAGTGTGATACCAGCTGAAGGACCATCTTTTGGGATTGCTCCCTGCGGGATATGCACATGTATATCATTCTTATTAAGAATTCCTTCAGGAATATTCAATGCAGTGCAGTTTGCCTGCAGATAGGAGAGGCTTATTCGGGCACTTTCCTTCATCACATCCCCTAAATTTCCTGTAAGAATAAGCTTTCCTGTACCGGGCATAAGTGCAGCCTCTACCGTTAAAAGCTGCCCTCCAAGTTCGGTCCATGCCAGACCATTTGCAGTTCCCGGCAGATTATTCATTGCAAGAGTATCATTACTATATATCGGTTTTCCAATAAGTTTTGGAAGTGATTTTTCCGTTACAACTCTCTTGAAACTTAACAGATCATCTTTTGTAGGATGTTGCGATACATTCATAGTTGAGAGGAAGGTTCTCGCCAGTTTTCTCAGGACAGAACCAATAACCCGTTCAAGGTTTCTTACTCCGGATTCACGGGTATACTCGTGAATAAGTTTGAGGACTGCACTTTTGTGAAACCTGATGCTTGAGGATTCCAATCCATTTTCACGAAGCTGTTTGGGAATAAGGAATTTATCAGCTATCTGAAACTTCTCAATATCAGAGTAGCCGGGAATTTCAATGATTTCCATGCGGTCACACAGTGCTGCAGGGATAGTATGGAGTGAATTTGCTGTAGCAATGAATAACACCTGAGATAAATTGTACGGCACCTCAAGATAATGGTCACTAAATGCTGAATTCTGCTCCGGATCAAGCACCTCTAATAGTGCAGAGGAGGGGTCTCCTCTGAAATCCGATCCCAATTTATCTATTTCATCCAGAAGAAATACCGGATTAATGGTTCCGGCTTTTTTCATGGATTGGATAATTTTACCTGGCAGGGCACCTACATACGTTTTTCTATGTCCACGAATTTCTGCCTCATCCCTGATACCACCTAAAGATATCCTGATAAATTCCCTGTTTAGGGTTCTGGCAACAGATCGTCCAAGAGATGTTTTGCCGGTTCCCGGAGGTCCTACAAGACAAAGAATAGGACCTTTAAGGTCACCACGGATCCAGCGAACAGCTATATAATCAAGTATTCGCTCTTTTGCTTTATGCATATTGTAGTGATCTTGATCAAGAATTTTTTTTGCCCGGGGAATATCAAACTGGTCATCAGTTACATTGGACCAGGGAATATCAGCAAGCCATTCCAGGTATGTTCGTATAACACCTGATTCCGGGGCCATAGGCTGAAGTTTCTGCATCCTGTCGGCTTCTCGTCGTGCTTTGTTCAAAACCTCTTCAGGGGGATTTTTTTCTTTTATTTGCTTGAATATCTCATCTGCCTCATCGGCAATATCGGGGTCTTTTCCCAGTTCTTTGTTTATCTGGCGTATTTGTTCATTCAGGAAATACTCTTTTTGAGCTTGTTCTACACGTTCCTTCACTCTGCGCTGGATATCTCCCTGCAGCTTCATCATTGCAATTTCAGTTTCAAGCAAAACAGAGAGGTGTCTGAGTCGCTCTTCTCTGTTTATAAATTGCAGAAGTTCAACCTTGATATCACTATTAACATTGAGGGTAGAAGCAACAATATCCACCAGTTTGTCCGGGTATTCTGCTCTGTTGATTTTCTGTGATATGTCATGGGGCATTTTTTTCTGGAAATTCTGCAGATTTTGGAAAGAGTTCCGTACTGCCCCCATTAAAAGACCTGTTTCACCCTCAAGTTCGCGATTTTCTTCTAGCGGAGAGACTTTAACTATATCTATATCCTGGGATTTGTTGGTTTTGATGATAGAGGCACGGTAGAGAGCCTCGCCGGTAAACCTGACTGCTCCAGTCTGCGTTTCAGTCATCTGTATAATTCTGACAACTGTTCCAATACTGAAAATTTCAACTCCGCTGTTTCGAACAGCTTCTTCAGAGTTTTCGTGCAGTGGGTACGCAAAAAACAGCATCCTGTCACGCTTGAATGCTGTTTTTATCACTTTTGAGATTTCATTACAGGATGTAAAGTAAGGAAATCGCATAGTAGGAAATACTACAAAATCCCTTGAAATAAGTAGTGGAAGTTCTAAATATTCGTTTTTCCGGTTAATTCCGATTATACTCATGCTGATTTAATCTTTTTAATTTGTATCTCAGGCTTTTTCAAGTCTTCAACAACATCTTTAGTTATTATAACTTCTTTTGTTCCCTCAATCGAAGGAATTTCGTACATGATATCTACCATCATTTTTTCAACGATTGAACGTAATCCTCTGGCGCCGGTTTTTTGTGCTATAGCTTTAATTGCAATAGCCTCGACAGCTTCCGTCGTAAATTCCATAGTGACATCATCAAGCTTCATTGAAGCCTGATACTGGCGGGTAACTGAGTTTTTAGGTTCGGTAATAATCCGTACCAGATCATTTTTTGTAAGATTTGATAGAGATACCTGGATTGGGAGTCTTCCGATAAATTCCGGAATTAATCCAAAATGTATTAAATCATCCGGGTGCATCTGTTTGTACAGACTTTCCAGATCTTTATCAGCACTCAATTTTACGTCAGCCCCAAATCCGAGCGGATGCTGGCTGACTCTTGTTTCTATAACTTTATCTAATCCAACAAAAGCACCACCACAAATAAAGAGAATATTCTTGGTATTTAGTTTTAACATCTCCTGATTGGGATGTTTTCTTCCGCCCTGAGGTGGAACAGATGCTATTGTGCCTTCAATTATCTTTAAGAGTGCCTGCTGTACGCCTTCTCCTGAAACATCACGTGTTATGGAAACATTCTCAGTTTTTCGCGCAATTTTATCAATTTCATCTATAAATATGATACCGCGTTCTGCGGCAGCGATATCATTTCCCGCATTCTGAATAAGTTTCAAAAGTATATTCTCTACATCTTCACCCACATAACCAGCCTCTGTAAGAGTAGTTGCATCAGCAATAGCAAAAGGAACATTAAGCTTGTTTGCAAGCGTGCGGGCAAGCAGTGTTTTTCCTGTACCTGTTGGTCCTATGAGGAGAACGTTGGATTTTTCAATTTCAACATCTGTTTCATCCATTGTTTCCTGATGCATTATCCGTTTGTAATGGTTATATACGGCAACTGAGAGTGTTTTCTTTGCTGTTTCCTGCCCGACAACATAATCATCAAGATGTGCCTTAATCTCTTTTGGGGTAGGAACATCATCCAGAAAATTTTCTGGAACCTGGCTTTTTTCCTCAATAATAATTGTGTTGCAAACCTTGATGCATTCATCACAGATAAATACACCTGGACCGGCTACAAGTCTGTCTACCTGGTCAGCGTGTTTTCCACAAAATGAACAGTTTTTAGAAGAGCCCCGTGTTTTGGACATGAATGATTAACTCCTTGACAGAACGCTGTCTACAATACCATAGGAAACTGCTTCTTCAGCTGTCAGGAAATAATCCCGCTCAAGGTCAGCTGCTATAGCAGATTCATCTTTTCCTGTGTGTTGGGAAAAATAAGTAATTGTCATTTTTTTCAATCTTAGAATCTCTTTTGCCTGAATACCAATATCCACCGCCTGACCCTGGACACCGCCCCATGGCTGGTGAATCATCACTCTGGAAGAGGGAAGGGCAAACCGCTTTCCTTTGGCTCCGGCTGTGAGCAGGAGTGCTGCCATCGAGGCTGCCTGTCCTAAGCATATTGTTTGAATATCCGGTTTAATATATTGCATGGTGTCGTACATTGCCAGCCCGGCTGTAACACTACCGCCGGGTGAATTAATATATACGCTGATATCACGTTCAGGATCCTGGGATTCCAGATAAAGCAGCTGTGCAACCACCAGATCCGCTGTTGGATCATTGATTTCACCATCAATAAATATTATTCGTTCTTTTAATAATCTTGAAAATATATCATATGAACGTTCTCCGATTCCTGTTTGTTCAACTACCATGGGAACCAGACTATTCATGTTTACAGTTCCTGACATATATCCTCCTGAGGTCATATGTGTAACATTCATGAGTGAATGCTACTGCGGTGAAGCCTTCCCTTTCATAAATTCTGTATATGTAGTGGTTTCACCTTCTGTGAAAGTACTTTTCTCAAGAAGAAGATCTACAGTTTTTTGCATTTTCTGATCCTCTTTCCAGAGAAGCTGGTAATACTCTTTTTGGCGGGCATCTTCAATTCCTTCAAAAAGTTGAGCATTTTCAGTAACTTCCTCATCCGCAACTTCAATTTTTTCATTTAAAGTAATTTTATCTACCATGAGCTGTATTTTAAGGGATCTCTCTGCCTGAGGTTTCCACTCAATCAGGAGATTTTCTTTTGTTTGTCCCTGCATTCCCAGAATCTGCAGAAGCTGTTCCTCATTCATGCCTGACTGTGATGCAAATTTTCTCCAGGAATTTTCCAGTTCAGCATGTATCATTGATTCCGGAAGTGATATGGTGAGGTTTTCCAGAAGCTTTTCGTAGAGATTTGATATTTTTGTTTCTCGAATACGTGCTTCCAGTCCCTCTTCAAGTTTTTTTCTGGTAGCTTGTTTCAGGTCGTCAAGTGTTTTGTAATCCTCACTTACATCCTGTGCAAATTCATCATCAAGTTCAGGTATATCACGTTGTTTAACTACCTTTAAGGTAACACTAACACGGACAGTTTTTCCGGCATACTCTGAAATTTCAAAATCTTCACCAAAACTTTTCTCAATGATCTTTGTATCTCCGGCTTTCATCCCGATTATATCATTGTCAAATTTATAAATATTATATTCAGTTCCAACAGTAAAGACATAATCTTCACGTTTAGTTCCATCCAGCAGTTCATCATTTTCATCCATCTCAAAATAATCGATGGTGACGATTGAATCTTTTTCCGCAGGTCCGTCTTTTTCAATAACTACAGCGTTCTGATCCAATAGCTTTGTGAGTTCTTCCTGAATCGGTTCGTCATCAACAGTTACTCCCGGGAATGTAATTTCATGTCCGGTATACTCGGGTATTTCAAATTTTGGATAAATATCATAGGTAAGAGCAAATGAAAAATCAGCCTCATTATCGAACTTCAAATTCTCTTCATCCACCAGTGTGGGGGTACTCTGCTGAAGGGGTTTATATTCATCTTCAACATTTTCAAGAGTCTTCTCAACAGAAGCCTCAATCATTGAGTACATTGCCTCTTCCTGAAGAGCACTGCCGTATTTCTTCTCAATAACAGAGATGGGTGCTTTGCCTTTTCTGAAACCTTTTACCTGCAAGGTTTTTACATATTTGTTTACGATCTTCTGGTATTCTACAGCTACAGTATCCTTTGGAATTGTTAGAGTCAGCTCAACTGCTGAATTCTCAAGATCTGTAAATTTGTGTTCTGTTTCCATCTCAAAACCTCTTCCTATCTAATATTAGTATATGTCAGGTTCCCGTTTCAATCTAGAAATTTAAAGGAGCCCTAAGTTTATAGAAGTTTATTATATCATAGTAAACTTCTATTGAAAAACAATGTAAAAAACCGTGTTTTTTTATGTCTATAATTAATCTATCTAAACTTTTCTAAAACGCCTAGCTAAATAGTGCTTATGAAGGCATAAATTGATCTGTTTTATGACCTGCACGTTAATTATACTTTATTACCCCGGTACATAAAAGTTAAAAAAAGGCGACCCGGTACTATCGGATCGCCTTAAGAGCGAGAGACGGGAATTGAACCCGCGACGTCCACCTTGGCAAGGTGGAGCTCTACCGCTGAGCTACTCTCGCAAATGTATTTAAAGACTTCTGTCAGAAAATCAGAACAGACAACCGTTTTGATTTTTTTGCAAAAATTTCACTGACCATTAACTGCATATTACAAATTTATGGCTGCTGAATCAAGTATAAAAATGGTTTTTGGCTTCACAGAATTACTCCTGATCAGACAAATGTAACAACAAAACTAATCTCTTAGCTCTATTGCGAGAGAAGGGACTTGAACCCTTACACCTTTCGGCACTAGATCCTAAATCTAGCGTGTCTGCCAATTCCACCACTCTCGCAGTGATATACCATAGTCACCTAAATTTGTCAATAATATCGTGCATTTTCGCTCATATTATCACTTGATGCAGTTGCTTATGCAACTGCTAAGAATAAAATGTTAGTTTTATTCCATATATCTGTACAAAACCCGGCAACTATTTGAGCCGTGAAGGGATCGAACCTTCGACCCGCAGATTAAGAGTCTGCTGCTCTACCATCTGAGCTAACGGCCCTAGGAGTCTGTCGGACTTAATCATTTCGGTCTGTTTTTGACCTTTTTTTCATTTTTTGCGTCGCTCAATCGTCGAATATGGCATATATTCTTCTCATT
>JABMQR010000087.1 GCA_013202335.1 Bacteroidota bacterium | reverse complement strand
GTCGAAGCCATTGATCCATATCTTTCCATAACTCTGGTCTAAAATACCACAAACAATGCGCATTAGCGTTGATTTTCCTGCACCATTTGGCCCGAGTAAACCATACATCCCTGTTCCAATATCGAGGGATACACCACTCAGTGCTTTAAAAGCTTCGTTTTGTTTACCGATAACCGGAATTTGCTTAATAAGTCTGTAGAATCCCCTTCTCATTCCGCCAAATCTTCCGCTAATCCGGTCAATATTTACTTGCTCACTGTATAAAACTTTTGAAATAGAGTACACACCAAGTCCGCAATACCACAAAACAGCCACTGTGATAACCATACCAATGTTATCCCAGTTAGTATAAAACCATACCAGGTTTATTGCAGGGATACCCCAAAAAAGTATCTGGTAAAAGATCCGGTTTATCCGGTTGAACAATTTTTTCCCTGACGATTTTCCTTTATTCTCAAGGAGTTTTGAGATTGGTAAATAAAGTAGAAATACAAACAGATGAACTAAAACAGTAAGCACAACGATCCAGAAATTGGATTCCATGTAGAAATAGGTAAAGAAAATCAGGAAGCCGAACAGGAGACTTTGCCAGACCAGATCATTGAAGTCGCGGGCACGGGTATATTCTTTTTCCAGCCCAATTCTTTTCCTTATCTTTTTTCCGCTTTTCCATTCCCTTTTGAATCTCGACTCTCTTTCGTAGATTTTCACTAAACTTTGAATCTTAATAGACACAGGATCGCCGGCAGGGATCAGTTTTACCGATGCTTTACGCAGGCTGGTCAGAACGAACCAGGTACCTCCCGGTATCAGGATAATCAGAAGTACATATAATATAAACTGCCATAAAATGGAATCTATTTTAAGATAGATTAAAAGTGCCCCGGAAATGATCAGGATCAATTGAAACAATTTCACTCTGACGCTCAATTGACGAAACCAATTTATACTGTTTTCCAGTCCGAAATAAAATGTTGGTATAAAAACCAGAGTCAGTATAGTACTCATTGTAAGTCCGCCGATAACCGTAATAGCAAAAGGAGCTCCGATCAGACTAACATATTCTGCCTTTCCCATTGCCAATGGGAACATTGCAACAATAGTGGTTATGGCTGTTATGAGTATAGGCCTTACTCTTGAGATGCCGGCAGTCATAAGAGCTCGTTCTTTACTATAACCCTGCTTTTGCATCATTCTGGCAAAATCAATCAGGATAATGCCATTGTTCACAACGATCCCCAACAGGATTATAAAACCGGTGAGTGTATTGGCATTGAACAAACTGTTTCCTGTTAGAATTAAGGCAATCAGCGATCCTATTGCTGCAAGGGGAATGGAAAACATGAGCACGAAGGGTGTGGAAACCGATTCGAAAACAGCAGCCAGGATCATGAGTATCAGAAGAAAGGCTGCTCCAATAAGAAAGTAAAAATCGCGGAACATGTCTTCTTCGTGTATTACTTCAACCGCAACCCCGGCCGGCAGATTGTACCCGGCTACAATATCGTCTATTTCATAGCGGTAAGCTTCAAGCAGATCTTTCGATTTTTCCGCTTCACTTATAAATGAGTAGGTGAGTTCAATCTGTTTTTCCTGATTAACGCGGTTGATACCAAAGAGACCATTGGCAAAAACCAGGTCAGATATTGTCTGAAGATCATGCACACCACCTTGCTGATCCGGGATCTGTAGCTGTTTCAAATCCTCCATCGTTTTTTCATTCTCTTCCTCCGTATCTAAGCTCCCTTTCTCTTTGATAATTATATCATACTCTTCGGTTCCCTGTTTAAATTGTTGTCCTGAAGAAAACTCTCTTGAGAATGAACTCAATTCAGATGAAATATTGCTTAGACCTATACCATATTCAGCCATCAAAAGCTGGTTGAACCAGATTTGAACCTCGGGATTATTATCGGAAATATTCAGGGAAGTATTGTCTATAGATTCCAGATTATCGATATAATATTGAAAGTCTTCGGCTACGCCTCGCATAACTTTAAAATCCTGCCCTTTTATAAAGATACTTTCCCGGGAAGAGCCGATTCCCAGAAACCGTTCGAAGGACTGACCCGGATTGTTTCCCGAACCCCGGAAACTTTTACTGGAAGCCGGCGGGGTAAGGCTTATCTCGGCTGTAGAAATATTCTCAAGGTCGCTTTCCACGGCTTCTTTGATTGCCTCCATGTTTCGACCGTTTATTTCTTTAAAATCTTCCTGAAGCTTGATGGTGAGTATAGCCTCTTCTTCTCTGATCTGACTGATCAGATCCTTTTTTTCTGCCAGATCAGTTAACCTGTTTTCAACCTCCATCACAACCTTATCTGTGACTTCCAGTCCGGAGCCTGCCGGCATAGTTACATATACCTGGAATTCATTATTTTCAACCTCATTCAGGGAATTTACACTTAGAGCCATACAGATGATAATGGATAAAAAGAAAATTGTAATGGCTCCGATTATAGTTCTGGCAGGGTAGCGCATGCTGGCTTTAAGGAGTACAATATAGATCTGGATGATCCGGTTATTTGTAGATACTTTTTCGAAAAATATGGTTTTACTGCTCCTTGCTTTCAACAAAAAATGGGTGGACATGGGAATCAGTAGCAGGGCAACGAACAGCGAAACTATCAGCGTGGAAATGATGGATACACCTATATGGTTTCCCATGAGCCTGACCATGAAATTAGAGGAAAAGAGAAACGGGAAAAAAACGACTATTGTGGTAATTGTTGCCGCTATTATGGGGCGCAGGACTTCTTTTGTTCCTCTGATAACAGCCTCATTGGGCGAAAGTTTTTGGGCAGAAAGGCGGTAAATATTTTCAAGCACCACTATGCTATTGTCCAGCAACATTCCTATAGCCAGCGCCATTCCAACCAGGGTTAATGTGTTTAAGCTGATGTTGTTCCAGTAGAAAAAGTTAAATGCAGTAAAAACCGATACCGGTATGGCGAGTGCGATGAATGATACGATTCGCAGGTTTTTCAGGAAGATCCACAACACGAATATGGCAAGAATACCACCTATCAGGGCAAGATTTATGATCTGGTTGATGTTTTTTTCCATAATCTCTGCAGAATTGCTCTGGACAACTATCTCTACATCTTTTGGCTTATACTTTTTGTTTAATTCCTTGAGGAGTGCCTCGGTTTTATGCGATAAGTCAATAAGATTGGCCTGCGAATCGTTGATCAGCATTACCGTCACCGCATCTTTACCATTCACACGGCTCAGTGTGGTTTCTTCCTTAACACCGAAATATACTTCGGCTATATCTTCCAGCAATACCGGGCCGGGTGCAACAACCACCTTTTCAATATCGGTGATTTTCTCATACTCGGCTTGCACATGCACAAAATATTGTTTGGCAGACTCGTAAATATGGCCGACGAAAGTTCTGTTCAGGTTGTTGTTTCTCAGTGCCGCGGAAATATTTGCCGGAGTGATATTATAGGCTTCACATGCTTCCTTATCAAATCTTATTTCGATAGTTTTCTCGCGTCCTCCATACACATTTGCATTGGCAATGCCATCAATGTTCTTAAGCTCCGGAACGATATTCTGGTCGGCAAAATTTCTGATTCTATCTGTGCCACCGCCTCCTCTCACTTGCAACTCCATGAATTGGTTATCCATCTGCTGGAGATCAATTTTTGCTACATTAACAAAAAAATTATCCGGCAGGGAAGATTTTACCTGATTTATTTTTTCTTCGAGTCGCAGGAAGATGTATTTTGAGTTTACGTTATCTTTGAATGTTACAATGATGCTGGCCTGACGGGGAT
>JABMQR010000009.1 GCA_013202335.1 Bacteroidota bacterium | reverse complement strand
GGGAAAGAAAATGAAGTTCTTTCCTGATGTTTGTTAGAAGAATTTCCAGTAGTGCTGTTTAAGACTTCTTAAGGCTTATTATTCATATCCACGGTGGTGGACACTATCAAAAAATTACGAGAAGCAGATGCAATAATTGCATGCTCTCTCACATACATCTATAACATGATCTCGGATATGAAGAAATTTATAGATCGATACTACTGTTTTTGAGCAGGAATCAGAGTTAGTATAAATATTAAGCTAATACGGAGGATGAGAAGGTTATCGAGATGTATCGGGGACTGTGGAAAATTGAGGAGTCCTTCAGGATCACCAAGAGTGATCTGATCACCCTTGGTGATCTTGAGACTCGTCCCGTATATCTATCGCGTAAGGACCACATAGAGGCTTCCTTATCTGTTATGTCTCATTGGTGTTGGCATGGCTTCCGGAAAAGAGATTAGATCGTAACTATTCGGTTACAGCGATATTGGAGAGTCTGAAACGGTGTTCCTGTTCACTGTTGGAGCGGAATTTCTATCTGTTTGACTATTATGATGAGATACTAAAGGATTTGGGTAAAGAGCTGGACATTGACTTCAGTAAAAAATACAGAACGGTTCAGGAGATAAAAAAAATTATTGGGGAATCCAAGAAGACAGACAAATAGTACAACAACTTTATGTAATATGTGAGCAGCTGCAATTCATTTTTAAACAATGATTTACAGCTGTTTTTTTGTTTTTTTGCTGCAAAAGTCAGGATATCACAGTAAATTCTAACAGACTTTCTGTCAAGTAGAGTCTACAAACCTATCAAAAAATGATCCCTATAGTACATAAAATCCATGCTTTATCGGTAAGAATATCAGCTATATTTCAGTTTTAATGATGAATACATTTTACCAATCAAAATATAGCTTTCACCTCAAACACTCAGGCTACACCACTTCCCACTCTTTATATATTGAATATTCCGATATCCAGCCACCCTCATCTCTTCAAGGGCTTCCGGATAGTAGTAATCCAGATGTTCCGGATCGTGTGCATCTGAAGAGAGCACCAGAGGAATTCCCAACACTGCACATTTTCTGAGCATCCGGCTACTCGGATAGACCTCGGTGGTTGCCCCCCGGGATAAACCACCGGTATTTACCTCCAGCCTGGTTCCATCCCTCCCGGCTTCTTCCAACATTGAAATTGAAAGATCACGGTACCATGAATCATTCTGGTCAAAATATGTATTATTAGTATTTCGTTTCTTAATAAGATCACAATGCGCAAGCACATCAAACGTATAGTTTCTGATAAGACACTTTTGCAAATGGTAGTAATAGGAGACCATCTCCCTGATATTCCCTGAAAAATTGTCCTTTAGCAGCAGCTCAAACTCCTCAACAGGACCATCTATTGTGAGGTAAGTGCCTGTGGGTTTATGATACATACCATGAACTGCTGCAATACTGAAATCCAGAACTTCTGAATACTCCGATCCTGCAAGTTCCTTTGTTTCATCCAAATAATCCATCTCCAGACCCGCATAGATCTCAATCTTTGAACCATACTCCTGTTTTAGACGTGAGATTTCATTGATATAGATCGGGAAATCCTCTGCCTGAAGACGCCATTCGTCACTTTGGGAGTGCAGCGGTGTATGACAGGAGAACCCGAGCGAGGTGAAACCGATTTTCAGTGCCTGTACAACATACGATTCAAGACTTTTTTGCCCATCATCAAGACAGCAGTGTGTATGGCAGTTTGAGGGGTATGATTTTGCATTCATGCGTGAAGCATACATGAACCGCCAACGAGGGACAAGTACATTGAAGAAATCCAAAGCGACCTGAAATTAGAGGTTATATTTTATATTTTGTTTTGCTTTTCTAAAAACTGACTCACTCATCTAATCAACGGCACAAACACAAATCCATAATGTGTCTCTGTCACTGTCTCGTCCAGTGATTTTCTGGTGATTTTCAGGATAGAATTTTTAACCGGGATTACCATAACACCCCCGACCTTCAGTTGCAGAATCAGCTCCTGCGGCAGCTCTTCTGAGGCTGCAGAAACAAGTATTTTATCATACAAGCTGCCTGGATTTCCCAATCCAGCTCCGGCCGCAGATATTGTTGCATGGGAAAAAGAGTATTTAGCCAGGTTTAATGCACCGAACTCTATAAGTATGGGGATCCGCTCCAGACCAAGTACGGTACCTTCAGAACCTGTCAGATTTGCCAAAAGCGCAGTCGTCCACCCGGATCCTGAGCCAATATCCAGAACTGCGTCGCCCGGTCTCACGTCCAGCAGATCCAGCATAAAAACAACTGTATACGGTTGACTGATCGTCTGTGCCCACCCTAACGGCAGCGGGGTATTTTCATAGGCTCTGCTTAAAAGTGACGGCTGGACAAATTCTGCCCGATCCACCTCCAGCAAAGCCCTCCGAACCAGCGGATTATTCAGGACTCCCTGAAGAGTAAGGGTATCAACAAGATCATTCAGCGTTTCCACATAAGCCCCCTGTACGAACAACATCAATCATTAAAAGAAGTTTCCGATTTACAATTGCCTCAGTATACCTGATTATTAGTGAGAACGATATTATGAAATTCAGAATTATTCCTTTTTTGAGTCAGTATCTATCTTCCTGCTTATTTTTGGATTCAGCTTTCGATATAATCGGTAGAGAATATAGAGGAGTAAGAGAACGGCTCCGGCAATAGTCATTGCGGTTGAATATGCTTTATAGGCCACCATCTTGTGCCCCAGATAGGCATAGGCAAATGTTCCCGGGATCATCCCGATTCCTGTTGCCAGAAGAAACTTACCGGCTTTCATACAACTCAGTCCTGCTGCATAACTGATAAAGTCAAACGAAACAAAGGGCAGCAGGACCCCAGGATTGTATCAGCACTATAACCTCATCGACAGACTCGCTGGAAAACTGGCTGAGAAATCCCATTATCTGATCTCTGAATATAAAGAAGAGTGTCAGGATTCAGGAAAATATTACAAGAAGCAATACTACTGATTTGAGTCTGTTTACAGTTTTCATCTGAATTCCCTGACACTAATATACGGATAGAGTTCAGTAAATGGAATAAAAACAGTACTAAGTAGCCCACTTCTGAATTTCAACTATGTTCCCCTCAGGATCATGCGCATAAGCAAAGTGAATTTTACCCATACCTTCAATATCAACATCAACAATATCACCAACAAGCCCGCCCCCGTGTTGTATAATGCGTGCCGCACATGCATCCACATCGTTAACGGCAAATGCAATATGTGCAAAGCCCTCTTTGTTTGCAGATTTTGATTCATTCGGGTCAATTTCTGCATACTGGAATATTTCAAGCGTTGGCCCTCCACCATCACTGCCGAATCCGGGCAAAATGAGATGTGCACCATTTATATGTGCACCTTGTAATGCTGTGACATCATCCAGCCATTTCCCGGATAAATTCCGTTCCGGAAGTTTCATCTCACACTGAAAAACATCTATATAGAATTGTGCCAGTTTAACCCAATCCTTAGCAACTAAATTGGTATGTGCATATTTAACCTTCATCATACTCCCCATAAAATAATAATCATAAAACAGGCTGTATTTCCCTGCCCTTTCAGTAGAAAATTGAAGTTTTCGAATTTACTATATATAATTTAGCCAATTTCATAAATCGAAGATTTATAAGAAATTGGCTTCAGAAGTTTTTTGATGAATGATTTAACTTATTGTATTAGAAGTAATTATAAATCATCAAAAAACTTCACTAATCGAAGTATGCTATGCATACTTTTAAGAATAAGATGCTTTGCATCTTATTCCGAGG
>JABMQR010000086.1 GCA_013202335.1 Bacteroidota bacterium | reverse complement strand
TACATAACAAGTTAAATCATTCATCAGAAAACTTCAAATCCATGTACTCATGGATCAAGGGAACTTTCCTAGAAAATCGAATTAAATCATAGATTTAATTTTAGATTTTTGAAATTGCCTCAATTAACCCTTCTTAAGGAACGAACTATGAAGAGGGGGGCTGCACGTTTTTAGACAAACATACAGGAGTGATTGCGCGATACTATACTCTCATGTATATTGGAATTATGTATATTCAATAATTCCCCACAAGCTTCGATACACTTAATAAAACTTGAAAGTTTGAACAACTTTCAGAAGAGGCGGTGGTCTTGAAAACTGAAATTGAAATAATTATCTCATCAAATCCAGTTCTTAATACTTTATTCTCGCATATAACAGAAATCGTATTAAGAAGATTTACTATTATCGAACTTCCTCCACATTCCATTTTAATTCGAAAAGGGGAGAAAAACCTTTTTGTTTACATTAAGTATGAAGGAAAGTTGAGGATCATCAATGAATTTGATAATGGACGGATGTATGAATTTGCATCTGTTAGCGAAATAGGATTCAGTGGACTTCTGGAGATGTTTGCCCAGAAAGAGATAGCTTCTTCTACCGTAGAAACAATGGAGAAAAGTAAGTTCTTAAGGATTCGGAAAGAGCACTTTTCTTATTGGTTAGAACAGGATAGTTTTGCATTCAGGGGAATTGTACGTATTTTTGCAAACCAAATATATCCTTCTATTTTAGAAAATGGGGTAGTGTTTGCTAATACCGGTTCATATTCACTTGGGCAGTATCTCGAAAGAAGACTTGTTGGTGATATTAGACAGCATGGTTTTGGTATGTTAGAAGAAACAAGACAGGAAATTGCACAAAACCTGGGAGTTAGTTTAAGAACCATATACCGATTGACTGGTTTATTTCGTGATATGGGTATTATTTCAGTGATAAGACGAAAAATAACTATGGATGCTCAACAACTAAAACACCTTCGGGAATTTCTTGATAGTATAGGCTAAGGGTAAAAAAATTTTCTACTTATGATGACACTTGACATCTTATGGGCGGAAAAGTAGTGCTAGATTAGTATTATCAATAAATAGACTTTAGGAGGTCTAACTATGACTAAAAATGTTAAAATTTGGCTGGTAGTCTTACTCATTTTCGCTGTTGTATTTCCCGTATTCGGGGGAGGGTCAGATGAGGAGAACACTGCACAGCAACAGATTCGAGTAGCTCTTGTAACCTCAACTGGTGGGTTAGGAGATCGATCATTCAATGATGCTGCTTGGATTGGTTTTCAAAGGGCTCAGTCTGAACTTGGTGTAGCTATTAAGGTAATGGAGCCATCCTCGGTTGTTGATTATGAAACTTCTCTTTCAACCATGGCTGATCTTGGTTATGATTTGGTTGTTGGAATTGGGTTTGATATGAAAGATGCGATGACAATAGTATCGGAGAAATATCCTGATACTCGTTTTGCAACAGTAAATGTGGCTATCGATCATGATAACATCTCTACAGCACAGTTTAAGGATCATGAAGGATCTTTTCTTGCAGGAGCACTTGCGGCTTCAATGTCTAAAACAGCGATTATTGGATTTGTTGGCGGAGTAGATGCTCCATCAATCAGAAGATTTGAACAGGGATATAAGGAAGGAGCTGAGTATATAAATCCAGGCATTCAAGTGATTTCCTCATTCGTTGGGTCCTTTGGCGATCCTGGAAAAGGGAAAGAGTCAGCATTGAGTATGTTTTCACAAAATGCGGATATAGTGTTTCATGCTGCTGGAAAAACCGGGGAGGGAGTCTTGAACGCTGCCAGTGAGGTAGGGAAATATGCCATTGGGGTTGATCAGGATCAGGATTATATTGCACCCGGTAGTGTTCTGACAAGCATGGTAAAAAGAGTTGATGTTGCGATGTTTGAGTTTATTAAAGCAATTACTGACGGAACGCTAACAGCAGGTATTCATGTGTACGGCCTCAAAGAATCTGGTGTAGGCCTAAGCGAAATGAAATTTACCAAGGATTTAATTCCTGAAAGTGTTCTTCTGAAGCTGGATAGCATCAAAAAGAAGATTATCAGCGGGGAAATTGTTGTTACGGATGTTTTTAACAATTAATAGTTACTGTTAAGTGTATAAATGGTTGGTGCAGAGTGGTTTGGGAATACGCTGCACCAACCTGCAGTGCCTTTTTCTGATTAGGTGTTTGCAGTTGAGGAGTAGTTGATGGATTATGCTGTTGAAATGCTGAATATTACAAAAAAATTTCCGGGTGTAACTGCAAATGATAATGTAACAATTCAGGTAAGGAAAGGTTCAGTTTTTTGTCTTGTCGGTGAGAATGGTGCTGGAAAATCCACATTAATGAATATTTTATATGGATTATTTTCTCCAAACTCCGGGGAAATAAAGATTGGAGGTGTACCAGTACAGTTTTCCTCTAGTGCTGATGCTATAAGCCATAAAATCGGGATGGTTCACCAGCATTTTATGCTCTCACCAGACCTAACTATTCTTGAAAATATTATTCTTGGTAGTGAACCAATTAGAAAGCATAAAATTGACTGGAAAGCTGCATTCGATGTATTAACTGTTTTAATGCATGAATATGGTTTTTCATTACCTTTGCTGGGAAAAGTTGGCTTGCTCCCCATGGGACAGCAACAGAAAATTGAGATAATGAAAATTCTGTACAAAGGTGCGGGTATCATCATCCTTGATGAGCCGACTGCTGTTTTGACGCCTCAGGAGACTGCTGAGTTTTTTACAAATATTCGTTTACTAACTGAAAATGGGAAAACTGTTATTTTTATTACTCATAAACTTAAAGAGGTTATGCAGGTTGCTGATGAAATAGTTGTTATGCGACAGGCTAAGGTGGTTCACCAAACCCTAAAAGAAAATACTGAGATTAATCAACTTGCTTATCACATGGTAGGGGAAAAACTTGGTAATTTGATCTCCAGAAAGAATGTGCTTCATAACCCGATGCTGAAAATTCAACACGTAAGTACCCTGGCTAATAATGGTGAAACCCAATTGAAAGATATAAGCTTAACAGTATCATACGGAGAAATTCTCGGTATTGCAGGAGTTTCAGGGAACGGGCAGAAAGAGTTTTCTGAAGTTTTGGCGGGACTCAGATGTATCGATACTGGAGAAATTGAATTTAAGGGAAGAAACATTACTCGAGTGGGAAGAAAGGCGAGAAGGAATCTTGGTATTAGCTATATTTCAGAGGACAGGAAAGAGGAATCACTTTGTCTTCCCTGGGATGTGGAGATGAATAGTGTCGCTGGATATCATGATCAAAAACCCTGTGCCAGAGGTTTTATGCTCTGGTTGAATAGAGCAGAGTTTTCAAAAAGAGCAAATGAATATATCAAACAATTTTCAATAAAGACGCCATCTTCAAAAACTGCTGTTGAACATCTTTCCGGCGGTAACCAACAGAAAATTGCAGTTGCCAGAGAAACAATGTTGGATCAGGAATTTATCATTGCTGCAGAACCGACTCGTGGTATAGATATTGGGGCAATTAGTTTAATTCATAATCATCTCATGAGCTTAAGAAATAAGGGATCAGCAATCTTGCTTATATCCTCAGATCTAGATGAGGTTTTTGCCTTAAGTGACAAAATTGCAGTTATGTATGAAGGCACTTGTGTAGCAGTTGTGGATCCAAAAACAACAAAACGTGAGACCATTGGTTTATTTATGGCAGGTGTTTCGCCGGAGGGGCAGAAATGAAAAAAATTTTAACCTATATGGGAAAGCCGGTACTTACTGTATCAGTAGCGCTGTTTCTTGGGATTTTTTTAATACTGCCTACAGGGACATCTCCGGTAGAAGCCTATCGGGCTTTATTTATTGGAGCCTTTGGTACGTGGGGAAACTTGTTCAATTCTCTTGCTCGAGCCACCCCCCTTCTTTTTACCGGACTGGCTGCAGCATTTGCCTTTAGAGGTGGAGTTTTTAATATAGGTGCTGAAGGGCAAATGTTTATGGGAGCGTTTGCCGCTTCTCTTATTGGAATCTATCTTGGTTGGTTACCAGGGTTTGTCGTACAGCCACTGGCTCTGCTTGCTGCAATAGGTGCAGGTGGATTATGGGGAAGTATACCTGGTTTTCTAAATTCAAAGCTGAAGATAAACATCGTAATATCAACAATCATGCTGAATAATATAGCTATACTACTAACCTCATATCTAGCGACCTACCCGTTTAAGGGGGAGCTGGATATTGGAGCAACCTTTAAAGTAAGTGAGACAGCCCAACTTCTAAGATTTAGTAAGTTTTCGACGCTTAATATGGGTTTTGTAATTGGGATTATAGTGGTAATTGTACTATATGCACTAATCTATAAAACATCATTCGGATACGAATTACGCGGTTTTGGAAGCAATCCCAAATTTACTACTTACCTCGGTATTGATCCTGGAAAAAAAGTGGTATCAGTAATTATTATTAGTGGAATGCTGGCAGGAGTAGCAGGAGCTGAACAGACTCTTGGTGTAAATCTGAGGTTTATAAGTGAATTTTCACCAGGTTATGCCTTTACAGGGATCACAGTTGCTCTTCTTGGAAGATTGAATCCTTTCGGGGTTCTTGTCGGAGCCATATTTTTTGGTGGACTTACTTCAGGTGCTGTACGGATGGAAGCACTTACTAATGTTTCCAGGGATCTTATTAATTCTTTACAGGGAATTATTATTTTACTTTTGGCTGCTGAGCAGCTCCTATCTCTGGAATCCAGAAATAAGATTTATAAATTATTGAAACCTCTTTTACAATTTTATAAAAAAAGAAAAAAGGAGGAACTGTCATGACCCAGGTTCTACAGTATGCTGAGATCTTACTTACTGCTATGTTTCGGGTTTCACCTCCTCTGATTTTTGCGGGATTGGCTGGAATGCTCTCCTTCCGGGTTGGCCTGTTGAATATTGCTCTCGAAGGGATGCTGCTTTTTGGTGCATTTACTGCGGTAATTGTAAGTTATTATACCTCAAGCAGTTTGCTTGGATTGCTTGCGGCAGGAGCTGTGAGTGGGGTAGTTGCATATTTTTTTGCACTATTTAATTTTAAATTTAAAGCAAACAATATTGTAGTTGGAGTAGCGATTAATATTATCGCTCTTGGGTTTACTACGTATTTGCTTAAATTGCTTTTTGGTGTCAGAGGAGCATTTTCATCTCCGGACATTATCGGATTGCCGATAATCACTATCCCTGGGATTTCATCTATACCATTGTTAAGAACCCTGAGCGGCCAATCTCTTCTTGTCTATGCAGCGATTATTTCTGTGATTATAATTCATAAAATTTATTATCAGACACGTTTTGGACTGGCAATAAGAGCTGGAGGACGACATCCAATGTGTGCCATAACAGCAGGAATAGATATGACACGTTTAAGGTATATAACAGTAATCCTGGGTGGTGTGTTTTGCGGTGTTGGTGGTGCACATCTTTCCCTTGGACAGCTTACGATGTTTACTGAAAACATGACTAACGGTAGAGGTTTTATTGCTATGGCAGCTTCTATATTTGGGAATAGCACACCTTTAGGAACACTTGTAGGTGCATTGATTTTTAGTTTTGCTGATGGCGTAACAATTCTTCTCCAAAGATTTGATTTTCCTTCTTATCTAATTCAGATGATACCCTTTGCTGCAACATTAGTAATTCTTGTTATTGTTGCTATTCGGAGAAATGTATCTCAAATAGGTAAAATTAGTCGTCATATGAAATTGAAGCAATACATTTAAAGGAAACAACATGATGAATAAAACAAAAACAAAAAGACCTAATGTATTGGTGTTTCTTACAGATGATCATGCGCAATGGGCACTTAAATGTTACGGAAATAAACATATAGTAAGTCCCAATATAGATTATTTAGCTGATGAAGGAGTTGTCTTTGAAAATGCATTTACTCCAACCCCTGTATGTTCACCAGCCAGAGCTTGCTTTCATACAGGAAAAATTCCTTCACAGCATGGAATACATGATTTTCTGGCAAGCGACAATGGAGCTGATGATGAAAAGCAATGGCTGCAGGATGAGCTGACTATGGGAGAATTGTTTCAACAAGCAGGATATTACACAGGGTTTTCCGGGAAATGGCACATGGGTCAAGAAAACAAAATTCATCAGGGGTATGATGAATGCTTGTCTCTTGGAACGAAATATCCTATGGAACACGGAGAGGTTCATACATATGTCAAAAATGGTGAACCACTGACTTTGTCTGGTTATAAAACACAAGTAGTAACAGATCATGCAATTAGCTTTATTGATAATGCCCCTCCCGATAAACCATTTTTTTTATTTGTTGGCCATTATGCGACACATAGTCCCTGGACAAATCATCCAGAACGATTAGTTTCATTTTATAGAGGTAAGGATATTGATGAGAATTTTTTCGATGAAAATTACTTATTTGGTGTTCAGGCTCTTGAGTCAACAAATCTTACCCGTGAGAATCCAAAAGAAGCCCTTGCACAGTACTATGCAGCAGTTACACAGATTGATGAATCGGTCGGCAGAATACTTGACCATTTACAGGCGAAGGAAGTCACGGATGATACTCTGATTGTGTATACCTCAGACCACGGTCTGAATTGTGGGCATCATGGAATATGGGGAAAGGGTAACGGAACTCTTCCTTTGAATATGGTGGAAGAATCGATCAGGATTCCACTTATTATGCGAATGCCGGGAATTCTTCCGCAAGGCAGCCGAAAAAAGGAGTTTGTTGATCATACGGACACCTTTAGAACAGTTCTCGAAATAGCAGGTATATCTCAGAATTTAAGCAGAGAGAGAGAGAGACAGTATACTGGAAAGAGTGTTCTATCACTATTTAGAGATAAAAACCTATCGGTGGATTGGCGATCATATCAGTTTTGCGAATATGGAATGGTTAGGATGATTCGATCTGATCGTTATAAGCTTATAGTACGAAATTCTAATCAAAAGGATCAGCTTTTCGATTTGCAGTCAGACCCAAGGGAACTCACAAATCTCATAGACAATTCTGCATATCATGAATTAATAACCAGTCTAAAAATCTTGCTTACAGAATTTTACATAAAATTTGAGAATCCTGTTAAATCTGGTGTTAATGTTATGAATCCTGGCTTATTTAATGATGTTCATGCATGGAGAAGTGAATGAATCGGGAAAATCAAATCGGATATGGAATTTTACCGTAATATTCTGTGATCTTAAAATAGTGCGGGTTTCACCTTACGCATCTAGGTCTTGCTGATCCCATACTCCTGTTGGACAAGGGATTTGATAGCGAGGCAAACTGTAACCGTCTGCTGGACAAAAGATTGAAGCTTCTCATGATGGCTGCTTGCCGAAGTACGCTCTTGAGGGATCTGCAGGAGAAGCATCTGGACAGCATGCGCGTTCCTTCTACACT
>JABMQR010000085.1 GCA_013202335.1 Bacteroidota bacterium | reverse complement strand
TTGTGGTTACATCGGCGAGGATAAAGCTCCTGATAAATGTCCCATCTGTGGAGCTGTCAAAGAAAAATTCAAACTTGTGACCTAATTTCTTTTTGCTTTGCTCACAATAGAATGCAGGAATAACTTATGAATACAGACAACTTTATTATAAAGTGTACTAATTGCGGAACAAAAAACCGAATTTCAAAAAACCGCCTAAATGACCAACCTGTATGCGGCAAGTGTCATACAAAACTGTCAATAGGCGGATATGATAGTCCCGTAATTGTAACAGATCAAACTTTTCAAGAGGATGTTATATCATTCCCAGGTCCTGTCCTGCTGGACTGCTGGGCACCATGGTGCGGCCCGTGCCGTATGATAGCGCCTATACTGGAGCAACTTGCAAAGGAATATGCAGGTAGAATTAAGATAGCAAAACTTAATGTGGATGAAAATCCTTTAACAGCATCCAAATTTGCAATTCAGAGTATTCCTACAATGCTGCTTTTTAAAAACGGTGAAAGGATAAATACATTAGTAGGAGCCCTTCCCAGAAGCGAAATAGAGAAGAACCTGGTTTCCATATTATAAATTGCTCTGAGGTAAAAACGTCATCATATCATGGAGGTGAGTCATGGAACTACAACCTTATAAAGCAGAAGATCTTTTTGAATGGGTTACCAATGAGGGGAACGACTTTCTTTTAATTGATGTAAGAAATGATGAAGAGGAACAGGAGATAATGGACCTTGGAAAGAATGAGTGCGCGGCCAGTGCTTGAAGTACATTTGTCAAATTTCCACTAATAGGTAACAACCGGACTGAAAAATCCGGTATTTCAATTGAGGAATTTAAGTAAAATGATTGTAAAATATACTTTGGTTATAGGCATTTTCTTTTTCTTACTTCTGGTTCCCATGAGTACCATCGCTCAAAAAAATTATGCAAAAGCAACCTTTGCCGGCGGATGTTTTTGGTGTATGGAATCTCCTTTTGAGAAGCTGGAGGGCGTTATAGATGTTGTCTCCGGCTATACAGGTGGGCACAAGGAAAACCCGAAATATAAAGAGGTATCAGCCGGTGGGACAGGTCATGGTGAAGCGGTTCAGATTTTATACGATCCGTCTAAAATAACTTATTCAGAACTTCTTGATGTATTCTGGCGGCAGGTTGACCCGACAGATCCTGGAGGACAATTTGTTGACAGAGGAGACCAATATGGTACTGCAATTTTTTATCATAACGAAGAACAGAGAGCATTAGCTGAAAAATCTAAAGAAGCATTAGAAAAATCCGGAATATATGAAAAACCTATTTTAACAAAAATTCGTAAAGCTTCAAAATTTTATAAAGCTGAAGATTATCACCAGGATTACCATAAGAAAAATCCCTTGCGATATAAATTGTACAGATTCCATTCAGGCCGCGATAAGTATCTAAAAAAAGTATGGAAGGATAAGATGAAAAATGAGAGCCATAAAGATCGTCATCAAAGGTTTAAGAAACTAAGTGAAGAAGACCTGAGGCAAAAGCTAACACTTTTGCAATATAAGGTAACCCAGAAAAATGGGACAGAAAAACCGTTTAATAATGAATATTGGAATAATAAGAAAGAGGGAATTTACGTGGATATCGTTTCCGGTGAACCCCTTTTCAGTTCTATTGATAAATACAAGTCAGGAACAGGCTGGCCAAGTTTCACAGGACTCCTCAAGCCCGATCACATTGTCGAGGTGGAAGACAGAAGTCATCTAATGAAAAGGACAGAAGTTAGAAGTAAATACGCGGATTCCCACCTTGGTCATGTCTTCCCTGATGGACCTGAACCGACAGGACTCCGTTACTGTATCAATTCTGCGGCTCTATGCTTTATACCAAAAGAAGATCTAGAAAAAGAAGGATATGGTGAATATAAAAAGCTTTTTGAATAGAACCAATGTTAAAGCTTTATTATTTATGGCTCTTATCCAACAACAAAAATTTAATAGAAAGGAGGAAACAAAATGAGTAAATCCAAAATATTAACAACTGCATTTGGG
>JABMQR010000084.1 GCA_013202335.1 Bacteroidota bacterium | reverse complement strand
TCCGTTGCTCTAACCAACTGAGCTATGGGCCCTTGAAGCAAGGCAATAATAAGCAAAAATGAGGGGTGATGTCAAGTATTTAAGGGGCTTAAATTGTTTATCGTTATATTGTTGTGAATTCAGAGTCATTAGAAGTATTCAATTTGATATCATCAAATAGAATACTTCAAAATAACATGCAGGAAATCTTGCATGTTATACATCCTTACGGGAATAGATTAATAATGAGGCTATGTAGCTGGCTATGAAGATTGCCAGGCCTATGGCGAAGATTACCAGGTTGCGGTTCAGGACGGGGAGGCGGGTGAACCAGGATAGTACGAAGTCTATTATGTTCCGGTCGCTTTTTACCACACTTATTGCGATCAGAAGGACTGCCTGGAGGGCTACGCCGAGGCCCATTATGGCGAAGAGGAAGTAGCGGACGGCCAACTGTCCGAATTTGAAATAGATCGGGAGCAGGAAGGAGAGTACCAGCATGCCGGATGTTATACGCAGGAAGTCTATGGGGTCTACGGTTCCTTCGGTGAGTCCTATTGCGGGTATTCTGAAGATTAGGCTGATGATGAAGGTGGCTGCAAAACCGTAGGCCGTTCCCAACAGCATGAGCAGGAATTTTTCGTGGACTGCTTCGGTGCGGGTAACCGGAAGGCTCAGCATGAAGCGGGGAGTCTCGTTTTTATCAGATTTAAAACTTCCTACCAGAACCATGAAGCCGATTGCTATGCTTGAGAGTACCAGAATGAAGGAGATATCCGGGGTATCCTCCCAGAGTCCGAACATAAGGAAAAATATCAGGCTGTATACACCGTATAGAACTATCCACCGTTTCTGGCAGAGAAAATCTTTTAATAACAGTACTTTCATATCACTGCACCTCCATCGGTATAAATCATTAAATCCTCTATAGTAGGGCGCTCAAATATTGCATGTGAGCCCATTATTTTTTTAACCTGCTTGGGATTGTCGGTAAGACCCTGAAATCCGACCTGTGATCGGGTAAAGCCCAGAAACAGCTCTTCATACTCTGGGGCGAGGAGTTCTAACGCGCCCTTACAGACCGCATAATCTTCCCTGAGTGAATCCATACTTACCTGGAAGGGGATTATTCCATTTTGGAGGATTGCCACATAATCAGCCACTTTTTCCAGATCGCTGGTGATGTGGGTCGAAATGATGAAGCTTCGTTTCTCCTTGTTCAGCTCTTCCCGGATTACCCGGTAGAGATCGTTGCGCACCATTGGATCGAGGCCGGATGTGGGTTCATCCATAATGATCAGCTCGGCTTTGTGGGAGAGGGCGATGGCAAGGGCTGCCCGCATTTTCATCCCTTTGGAGAATTTTTTAACCTTCTTATCCAGCGGCAGCTGCAGTCTTTCAAGATAGCGTTTGAATTGCCGGCTGTCCCACTGTTTATAGGCCGCTTTTACTATTTTTTCGGTATCCAACAGGTTCAGATCTTCAAAAAGATAGCTGGCTTCATGTACAAAACCGATCCGGGAACGGGTATCTTTCTCATTTTCAAGATGATCACTCCCAAAGATATTAATAGTTCCGCTGTCGAGCCGTACCAGATTCATAATCGCTTTCATAAGGGTGGTTTTTCCCACACCATTTTCTCCGATCAGGCCGAGTACAAATCCCTCTTCCAGTGAAAGGTTCAGGCTGGTAAGCACTTTCTGTTTCTTGTAATATTTCGTTACGTTTTTAATATCAAGGACTTTCATACATCCTCCTCCACATAAAGAAGCTCAATAAGCTCCTGTAGTTTTTCTTTTTCCACGCCGTAGTTTTTGGCGGAATCAACTGCTTCGGTAAGTTTTTCCTCAATGGTCCGCATCTGCTTTTCCCGGAGGAATTCGGGATTCTGTGCTGCAACAAATGATCCTTTTCCGGTTACCGAATCGATGAATCCCTCTTTTTCCAGATCGTCATAGGCTCGTTTTGTGGTTATAACACTTACCTGCAGTTCACGGGCCAGTGCACGGATGGAGGGGAGTATATCACCGGCTTCCAGGGTTCCGTTCACAATCTGGGTACGTACCTGACGTGATATCTGCTCATAGATGGGGTCGCGGGATGCGTTGGAAACTAAAATGTTCATATATCTGCCTCTCTGTACTAGGTGTATATAACGTATATGAACACTATAAATCCTAATGTGGAGTTTTGCAAGAAGAAAATATAAAAAAAATGAAATATTTTTTGAGATTGGATCAGATCACCAAGTCTGCATGAGAGTATTTTTCGAGTAGGTTACTTTGATAAAATTATTTAACATGATACAGTTTACACAAAATTGAACTATGCTATATATGGAGAAGCCAGGATGGGATTAGTAACCTTATTATTTACCCTAGTTGTTATCGGTGGAAGTATTTTTTGGATTTGGGCAATTATAGATTGTGCAACAAAAGAATCTTCAGAGGGAAACGAAAAAATCATCTGGCTCCTTATTATTATCTTTGTGAATTTTATTGGTGCTTTGATATACTATTTCGTACGAAGACCGGAGCGTATCAGACAATACGGAAGATAATCATAAACTCTCTGCAAATTCAGAAACAGCACGCTATTCTCCGGGCGTTTCGCTCATCACCAGAATATCAGCTATTCCGATATCGCTCAGGGCAAGGGTATAGGCGGGCAGGTCATCATAACGAAGCCAGCGGATTATCAACCTGTAGAATCCCGCTTCTGTCTTCTCTATAATGGGATAGAGGCCGGCATCCATCAATAATCCATACTGCTCCAGTACCCGTTCAGCGGAGGAGAAGGAACCAAGCTGCAGCTTTACCCATCCAGTATCACCAGGACGATCATAGGCGGATTCGGGGATTTCCGGGACAAATATCAGCTCCAGCGTTACCGGTGCTATTCCCTGTTCCACCATATCCAAGAGTTCAGCAGCTCCCCGGGAGAGATCGATTATTCTCTCACCCACATACGGACCGCGGTCATTAATCCGTACCACAAGAGTAAGTCCGTTATCAAGATTGGTAACCCGGACAATAGTGCCGAAAGCAAGCTCTTTGTGTGCGGCGGAGACTTCTGAAGCATCGTACACCTCACCATTTGCCGTCAGCTTCCCGTCAAACTCACCGGCATACCAGGATGCGATACCCTCCTGATACACGATCAGATTATCATCATCTTCAAGTGAGGGGATTGTTTCAGTTGCTTCCGGAGCTGTCGGTTCAGCAAAAACTGCCGGGGGAATGAGGGTAAAGAGTATAAGAATGATGATAAGGGTGATGGGGGTGTGAAGAGTTGCCCGTTTACTGTGCATGCTTTATACTACCCGCAAATTTCCCGCTGATCAATCAGAAAGAGAGAGCTGAACAGCAGGAGGTGACAGTTTTGCAATAAATGGGTATAGTTTGTGCATGGAAAGAACACTGCCTTTTACCTATGCGTTAGTAAAACCCTCCGGGCCGGACTGCAACATGGCCTGTGAATACTGCTTCTACTATGAGAAGCAGGAATATTTTGATAAAGAGACTCCTTCGACAGACGTTTCTTCAGGAAACGGTAAACATAGAATGAGCGATGAAGTGCTGGAAACCATGATAAAGAAGAGCCTCTCCGGACGAGTTAACCAGTTTGGCTTCGGCTGGCAGGGCGGTGAACCAACCCTCATGGGACTCGATTTCTATCGGAAGGCGATTGCTTATCAGGAACAGTACGGCAAGGGAAAAAGTGTAAGCAACGGCATACAGACCAACGGCATCCTTATCACTGAGGAGTGGGCTGATTTTTTCCTGAAGTATAACTTTCTGGTAGGTCTCTCCATCGACGGACCTGCACCTATACACGACCATTACCGGGTTATGGCCGGAGGGCAGGGATCCCACGTGAAAGTGGAAGAGACCGCACGCATGCTGCTTGAGAAAGATGTGCAGGTGAATGCCTTAACCGTAATAAATGATTATTCAGCACAGTATCCGGAGGAGATCTATACCTATCTAAAGGGACTCGGATTCGACTACCTCCAGTTTATCCCCTGTGTCGAGACCAATCCGGATAACCCGCGGGAATCCGCTCCCTACTCATTGTCGGCAGAGGCATACGGGAAGTTTCTCTGTAAAATATTCGATCTCTGGGAGGCTGATTTTGTTGATGGGTATGCCGTAACATCAGTACGCCTTTTTGATACCTTTTCTCATGTCTATCTGGGTATGATGCCCCCTGAATGTACCGCACAGCGAACCTGCGGTAACTATCTGGTGGTGGAACATACCGGAGACATCTACTCCTGCGACTTCTTTGTGGAAGATGCCTGGCATCTTGGTAATTTGCTGAAAGATGATCCTCAGGACCTGCTTAACTCCCGCAGACAGCGGCTCTTTGGTGATATGAAAGCCAAACTTGCTCCTAAGTGCGTTAAATGTGAGTGGCTCTCTTTCTGTCGCGGAGGGTGTATAAAGGATAGAATTCGTGACCCGCAGGACAAGCGGTTTAACCACTTCTGCGAGTCGTATAAAATCTTCTTTCACTATGCGCACGAACGTTTTCTGAAGCTTATGCAGGGTTTTCAGGATAGGCAGAACCGGGATAAACAGAAACAACAGAGGCAAAAACAGTAATTGAAATTTAATCACCAGAGAATTTGCTTATTTTGCTTCAGCTTTCAAACGCTCCGCTTCCTGAATGACAAATCCAGCTTTTAACTCCTCAAATCGTTCCAAAATAGGAAGGTGCTGTGTACAGGCTCTCTCACATTTTCGGCAGCTGGTACAGCGATCCAATTCTTTGATATCGGTTGCCCAATGCCATTTCAAGCGACCTTCGATCTTCTCTCCATTGTGTAAACGGAAATGGTTATGTGTCTCCATAAAAGCCCAGACGGGTATATCTTCCGGGCAGACATCGCAATATTTACATGAGGTGCAGAAACTATTGAACTCAGCAGCAACCAGAGATTCTATCCGGGAAGTATCCTCTTTCGTATAGGGAACAAAGCTGTTGACTGCGTCAATTGCGGTATCGACATCATTATCATTTCTGAATCCTACAAGTGAGACAGTTATACGTTGATCGCTGAGCAGGTAGTGCAGAGCTGCTTCAAGCATATTCTGTTCTGGATGAGCCTTGAGAAAGCTGAAAGCATCTTCATTTCCCGGAATCAATCCGCCGCCAAGCGGGTTCATTACCACCACTCCCATACCATTCTCAACGGCGGTATTGATGCCGTCCTGTCTGAAAGGGGAGTTGATAACTGAATAACCCAGGGTAACTCCTTCAAAGTAGCCCTCCTCAATTACCTGGCGGATGTCGGTTCCCTGCAGGTGAGTGGAGAAAGCAGCGTGTTTAATCAGCCCCTCGTCCCTGGCTTTCATTATCTCGGCCACTGCACCGCGTTTTTTACGCTCCTCCCAACCTTTCATGGTAAGGATATACCAGCAATTATAATAATCAATACAATCAACATTAAGACGCCGGAGGGACTGTTCTAACTGTTTGCGTACATCAGCACCATCAGGACGACTTGATTTTGTGGAGACTGTAAATGGGTTGCCGGTTTTCTGCATCTCTTTTATGGCAGTACCCGTAATTATCTCAGATTGGTCCTGACAGTAGCCGGGAGCTGTGTCAAAGTAGGTGATACCTTTCTCAAAAGCCCGGTATACGGTGGCTGCTGATTTTTCGGTATCCATAGGGTCTTCGAAACGCATCCCGCCGAATCCAAGAGCTGAGATCTTTGTGCCGGTACTGCCGTAGTTTCTGTATTCCATCTGTTAATCTCCCGCGTATGTATATCTCTGTTTTATATTGGAAGCCATTATAGCTGTTTTTTGACATATTTGCAAATGCAGCTTCTTTTCAGGAAAACAAATATAAAGACAAAGGGCTTCGCAGTTGCATAATTCAGACGCAGTAAGTATAATCCATCCATTATGAGTGAAAAGACAAAAAAAACAGACCCCAAAAGAGCCGTTTCAGTACACTGGGCGGATATTAATGCAGATAAAATAATTCGCGAAAAAGGCGAAAAAGAACACTATACCTGTGCCTCCGGGGTAACCCCGTCAGGAACCGTACACATCGGCAATTTCCGTGAGATTATCTCCGTGGAACTTGTTGCCCGTGCCCTGCGTGATAAGGGTAAGAAAGCCCGCTTCATATTCTCCTGGGATGAGTACGATGTATTTAGAAAAGTCCCGAAGAATATGCCTGAGCAGGAGCTTCTTGCAACCTACCTTCGTCAACCAATTACGCTCGTTCCGGATACCACCGGAGAGAGTGAAAGTTATGCCCGGAAAAATGAGCTGGCAGTTGAAGCCATACTTCCTACTGTTGGCGTGAATCCTGAATATATCTATCAGGCGAAACACTACCGGAACTCTGAATATGCACAGGGAATACGTACCGCGCTGGAACATAAAGAAGAACTGCGTAAGATGCTTAATGAGCACCGCACCACGCCATTGGCCGCAGACTGGTGGCCAATATCGGTATTCAGTAATTTTACCAATAAAGATACAACAACCGTACTTGGTTGGGATGGTGAATGGGGTGTAACCTATCGCTGTGAAGAGACCGGAAAGGAAGAGACGGTAGACCTAAGAAATACCTCTGCAGTGAAGCTTCCCTGGCGAATTGACTGGCCGATGCGCTGGGCAAAAGAAGACGTCGATTTTGAACCTGCGGGAAAGGACCACCACTCTGAAGGCGGCTCTTTTGATACCGCAATGAATACCGTAACCGTCTTTGGCGGAACACCTCCGGTAACCTTTCAGTATGACTTTGTCAGAATCAAAGGTAAGGGCGGTAAGATATCATCCTCGACCGGTGAAGTTATCAGCCTCTATGATGTCCTGGAAATCTATCCCCCGGAAATTATCCGATACCTATTTGTGGGAACCCGGCCTAACTCCGAATTTGCCATCTCCTTCGACCTTGATGTGCTGAAGATATTTGAAGATTACGATAAGTGTGAACGCGTCTATTACGGCGTACAGCAGATAAATGAGAAGAAAAAGGCAAAGGAATCACGAATTTACGAACTGTCTCAGGTAAATGAAATTCCCGAAGAAATATCCTATCAGGCTTCTCTGCGTCACCTCTGCAATATGCTTCAGGTGCATAATGGAAATATTGATGCGGTAATTGCAGAATTTCCTGATGTAAAAGAGTCCCAGCTTGCCCGGCTGCGGGTACGGTGCCGGTGTGCCTGGAACTGGGTGAAAGAGTATGCTCCCGAGGATTTTCAGTTCTCTCTGCAGACTGAGTCTGATGAGCTGCAGAGCCTCACCACACCCATGCTGGCGTGTGTGAAAGACCTTGCCGCTGAGGTTGAAAACCTTGAAAATATTGATGAGAAAGGTATGGCTGAAGTCATCTACCGGATCGCTCATGATAATGAGGTTGAGCCGTCAGATTTCTTTACCACGGCCTATAAAGTGCTGATAGGTAAGGAGAAGGGGCCAAGGCTTGCAGGCTTTATTCTTACCTGCGGGAAAGAGAAGATTCTCTCAATTCTCGGGCGATATGTAAGCTGGGCTGGTTCGACTTACTGTAAGCAATAAGAGAACTTCTGCTCACCAATTGGAATATTCAGAAGCTGGATAAGGAAGTGAGTACCTTATGTTGTTATTAAAATCTATTCTCAGGGGACTTGCCGGAGCTTTCATCATTACCGTTTTAACCGCTGCAGCAATATTTATTCAGGGAATTACTATTAAAACCTACTCAATATTTTTCTATATTCCTGCTGGAGTTTTAAGCATTGTTACACTTATTATCCTTGCTAGCAGTAAAGGGGATTCACGATTAATTACTTTTTTTGAGAAGCAGCGGGAAACCCAGAGAGAAAAATATAAGACCGTAGTAGACAGACTAATAATCAGGAGAAAGGCTGCAGGAATTATGCTGCTAATTGCCCTGCTGTTGACAGTCGGTGGGCTTGTACTCTCTTTATGGCTGGGAATTTAAGCGTTCGACCATTATCTTAGTATAACAGCTTTTTCAGAACATGATCTTTTTTACGCCATTTACCCTGAGCTTTTACGCGAATATCCAGGTGGATTTTGTAAGGGAACAGCCTGGCAATCTCTTTTTGTGCCTCTTTTCGAATTGCCGCAATCCCGGATCCTGCTTTACCCACAACTAACCCTTTTTGTGACTCACGTTCCACATTTATAAAAGCCCGTATCCAGAGCATGTTTTTCTCTTTATCAATTTCCAGGTCGACAATTTCTACATAAATTGCGTGAGGGAGTTCGTCTTTTGCCCTGTTGACTGCTTTTTCTCTGATAATCTCAGCAATTCTGAATTCCGGGGGTTGGTCAGTGTAAAAATCTTCCGGGTAGAGCTGCTCTCCTTCAGGGGCAAGGTCGAAAAGAGTACTTTTTAATGTATCAATTCCCTTCTCCTGCATAGCTGAAATTTCAACAAATTTTGCCTGAGGGATTAATTTTTCCAGTGAAAGCTGCATAAGGCCGGGATGTGCTCGTTTTTGATCAATTTTATTCAAAGCAACTACCACCGATTGATTTCCGGAAGCCGCAAGCTCTGCGATCTCGCGCTCCTCTTCTCCGGGTTTCCGAAGAGTATCAACCACATAGAGCAGGATATCAGCATCTCCAAGAGTGGAAACGGTAATATCTTTCAGCCGCATATTAAATGATTTATCAGAAATATGATAACCAGGTGTGTCTATAAATATTAACTGTCCCTTTTCGGCCGTATAAATCCCCCGGATAGAGTTCCGGGTAGTTTGAGGACTGGGTGCGGTAATTGAAACCTTATACCCGCAAATAGCATTAAGCAGGGTGGATTTTCCGGCAGACGGTCTGCCGATTATTGATATTGAAGCGCATTTTTTCATGCACGCATTGTATCTATTAAGCAGCTGTGTGCATAGTGGGGTATGCATACCTTGTGAAAATCATTGCCTTTTTACGGCTCTCTCAGTATACTCTCTAGAGATATAGGTGTTCACCTTGGAAAAAGATATTCACAGTAAAGAATGATATTCATAGTAATGAATAAATGCAGGGATAACTTGTGTGATTACCAGCAATCGGGAGAAGTGATCAATGAAATATATGGTAGAAGAAGATTCAAAAGAGAAAAAACAACCGGAACCAGATCCATTAATGCAAAAAATGCTGGAAACACGCACAGTGATGATTTCCGGGGAAATAAATAAAGAGTTAGCTGAGAAAGTTGTAAAGCAGCTGCTGCTTCTGGAAGCAGAGGGTGAAGGACCTATAAAGGTGCTGATCAACTCTCCAGGCGGCGATGCTGATGCGGGATATGCCATCTTTGACATGATTCGGTTTATTACACCCGATGTCTATACTATTGGGATGGGACTTGTCGCAAGCGCCGGTGCTCTGATTCTACTTGCTGCACCAAAAGAGCGCAGAATAGGGCTTCCAAACTCCAACTATCTGATACACCAGCCGCTCAGCGGAATAAGCGGTGTTGCAACAGAGATTGAGATTCACGCCCGACAGATCGAGAAACTGCGAATAAAGATTAACAAGCTGATCAGTGAAGAGACCGGAAAACCTATTGAGCAGGTTGAGATTGATACCGACCGTGACTGCTGGCTTGATGTTGAGGAAGCGGTTGAGTACGGTATGATCTCTAAAATTGTTGTCACACGGGAAGAACTCGGCCTCTAATCGATTCAAACAGATTAAATTTACTAAAAACTTTCATAAGTTCCCGTTTAAAATGCGGGAACTTATTGTAAACATTTAACCTCAGGCTTACACTATAGCGCATGAAGAAAACTCGCTTCCTGACAGATGAAGAGAAAGTGGTCGGCGGAAAATATCTTACCCAATTCCAGTCGTTGAACGGGATGGGTTTTAGTTTCCTGGGAGATACACCGGTCTACCTTCTTGCAATCATGTATGGTGCTACGAATGTTCAATTGGGGTATATATCCTCAGCGCTTTTTCTCTCAGGAATTATTATTCCTCTGCTTCCAAAAATGCTTGCAGGAAAAAATCTCATTAAAGTGCAGTCTATGGCATGGCTGCTTCGCGGAATAGTGTGCCTTGGCTATCTCCTGCTCTATTTCCTTCAGGGGCAGCCTGCTGTCTATCTGATACTGCTGCTCTACACCGTATTTTCCATAGTGCGTACTGTCGGGGTTATTATGTTCAAGCCGGTACTACGCATGATAACGACAAATACCAATCAGGGAGAAGTGGTCGGAAAAATAACCTTTGGTTTTCAGGTTTCCGCCATACTTTCAAAGACAGTTAGTTTTCTTGTAACAGCAATAGAGCGCTTTTCAGGTGCAGCCGGGATAATAGGCCTGCAGATGTGTGGAGTCATTGTGAATACACTTGCAGCATTAAGAGTACGGAAAGTACCCTGCCGTGAAACAATAGAATATAAGAAAGGTCGGGGAATGCTGGTTCAGCTTCGCGATTCATTTCGTTCAAAAGAAATTCGGCGTGTGCTGATCCTTCAATGGTTATTCACCGCAATTACTGTAATGGTAGGCCTTACCATCCCATTTCTGAGAAATCGAACAGGCCTCTCGACAAGCGGGATCTTTCTCTACTCGATGGGAATGACGCTTGCATCTATATTCTCTGCTATGTTTGTCCGAACCTTTGGAGATAAAATCGGCAGCAAGCCGCTTATGGTTTTTGGATCATTTGTAGTGACTGTTCTGATTCTTTGCTGGGCAGTCGCTCCGGAGACCCTGCCTATATCGGTCTATTTCGTTATGGGATTTCTCGTGATTTTTATGATCAATATAAACAATATGCTCATAAGCCGGCTTATCATTAAACGTATGCCGGAGAAAGAGGCGGTAGGTTTCAGTTCAATGGTTCAATTCATAATAGCAATTATCTCTCTCGTTTTGGGAGTAGTAGGAGGACGGTTGATCGATTTTGGGCCGGTTGGAGCCGCCACGCTTTTGAATCAATACTCATGGACCTTTTTCCTGGCCGCAGGGCTAAGTCTGATCTCCTTTATTATTACCCTGCGTGTAACAGACAGTGAAAGCCTTTCAGGAAAGGACGCTGCTTCAATCCTGCTCTCGATCTATGGACTAAGAGCCTATTTGAATATTAACAGGCTGCAGAAAATAGAAGATCCAGTGCGGAAAAAGACTGTGCTGCTTTCAATCGGCAGTAATCATAATGATGTAGCTACCAGTGAAATAAAGCGTATGCTGCACTCCCCGTTCTCATCTGAAAAGGCGGAAATAATACGGAGCCTTTTCTATCATCCAAGACCTTCACTGCTTCCTCTACTGTTAAAAGATGCCTCTGACGAGGGTTCGTATACCCAAGAATCCTCTATTTTTGCTTTGGGAGCATTTCCCGGCAAAGAGACAGAGGAACTTCTGCTGGCTCAGCTCGATAGCGGGGATGCTGCTATTCGTACCTCTGCAGCGAAATCACTTGGGAGAATTGGACATACCGCCTCTCTTGATCGTATTCGAAAATTATTTATGAAAGAGACCGATACCCGGTGCCTGATGAACTATTTTATTGCATTGAAAAACATGGATAAGGAGGGTGCATACCTTCTTGAGCTGTTTTCCATTCGATGGGCAGGAAAAACCCAAAGCTTTCGGCAGGGGATCTATTCTCTTAACGCTGAGTTTATGCATTACAAACCAGAGCTTTCGCATCTCTTTCAGTTAAGCAATGGACACAAAGGTGCTGGTGTACGCGATTTTCTTGATGAAACACGTGATCATTCAGGTTTTCTTACATCCCACCAGGATCTTATTCGCTGGTTTAAAGAAGAGGATTTTTCTCCAATTATTGCCTTCTGCCGCAAGGTTCTGGATGGGTGCGGCCCGGATTCCATCAGGATTAATATTAAAAATTCAATTATTAACCGTATTGATGAGTCAGTGGTAATGAAGTATGACGATGTGCTGGCTATGCTCTATTTTACCTATCAGATAGTAAAGCCGGAATAAAAACAAATAAACTGACCGGAAGCCGGTGGGAATTACAGCAGAGGTGTGCAGCAAGCCCTCACTCAGATCAACTCTTCCCATACATGTGTCACAAACCGCCTTCTCGTATAGAGCTTCCTGGTAGCCATACGTTTGTACTAAAATTTTGAAAAAATCGGTCCACCATGGAATTATCACAGAATTCTGCAGGCACCGGTTTGTTTTGATTCTTCCCGCGGACCCTTGTACATAGTATCCCGGATTGAAAGCATATATCTAACAGTTCCCGATCCTGATCCGGATGGTTACAGAGATTGACCAGCCTTGCAAGTCTGAAAGCTGTCATCAATTGCCCTGTTGTTAGTGAATTATTCCAGGGGAAAAGAGATGATCCTTTACACAGGTATGCAGGATTATTGAGGAAGAGTTCAGTTTCCTCAAATTCCGGCAATCCAGGTACTGCATAAAAGGGAGAGATGCCGACATCTACCGGCAGATTACTAAGTTCAAGCAGTGCATCAACAACGGATTCAGGAGTATCCTCAGATAATCCACAGATAAAGTAGAGTATTGTTTTTACCTCTTTAGTATGAATGAAAGAGAGAACTTTTGTAAGTTGCTGAAAATTATGAACTCTTCGCTGCGTTTTGAGTGTACTGCTGTTCATTGAACCAGCTGAAAGATTAAACTGGGTAATGCCGAAACGTATAAGCTGGTCGATAACCTCTTCAGTTAGCAGAAGATAGTCTAATCCATTCTCTGCAGAAAAGGTTGCCCCGGGAAATTTTTTCTGTATACAGCTCAGGACGGCATAAAAATATTCAGTATCAAGAAGGATATTATCATCTTCAAATGCAAAATGTACAGAGTGTGTGATTGTTGGCTCAACTGTTATTCGGTTGATCTCTTCACAAACATTTTTAAGAGGGGTTCGGCGGAATATTCTGCCTTGAGTAAGAAAATTGGAACAGAATGCACAGTGTTTAGGACACCCTCGTGTTAAAGACAAGGATACCCGAACAATACCCCTGTGCGGCGGCATCACAACAGGAACAAAGATCATAGTCTTTTCTGAAGTAAAAGAGCTCTTTTCACTACTCTTTTGTGTAAGAAGATTCTTAATGTCCGGCTCGACCTCTCCAATACATACTGCATCTATAGAATCATTCCTAAGGAAATAGGAAGGAAGGGCTGAAGGCCCCCCCCCGCCGATAGTGATGGGAATTATGCTGTCAATTTTTCTTATTGCATTAGCCAGCAATAGCGCATCATCACTGTAAGCAAATGCAAAACATGAGATCCATACAGCATCCGGTTTTGTTGATATAATTTGGTCAGCGCAGATAGTGGGATCCTGACCCATACGCTTGTAATCGGTAAAAAAAGCTGTTGGCCCAAACTCGTGTTTTGTAATAATTTCTGTAAGATATGAGAGTTTTTCAGGAAGAGGAACTTTAATAGATTTTTTCCCCAACCGCATGAAATTAAAAAAAACTGTTTCATGTCCGGCAAGCTGTAACGCCCGAACGACAGTAGCGGCACCAAGGGCTGCGGCTCTGGGTGGTGAAAAGTAAAAGTCAGTGATTGATGGTACTGCAACTGCAATTTTCATTGTGTAGATTATAGCAGTATGGTGCCATGTAATACCAGAAAAAACGGTTATGGTTTGACTAGAAACCATATTCAATGTAGTATGAACTTTACGATTTTTAACTCAAATTATTACTGATAACCGTTCCCAATCCGAATAGGGAAAGAATGGATTATCGAGGAGGAAGCTAGTTGTGAGTCAAGTAAACATGAGCAGGAAAATTGATGTAAAAGAGGGTATCTCTCTGAAGCCTGATCAGGGCTATCTTGAAGAAACAATATCTCCATTTACCCCATTTACCGCAATGGAAGAGGCATCCCGATGCTTACTTTGTCATGATGCCCCCTGCAGCATTGCCTGTCCGGCTGATACAAAACCCGGAGATTTTATCAGGGCAATACGTTTTAGAAATTTTAAGGGAGCAGCAGAAATTATCCGTGAAAATAATATTCTTGGTGGAATCTGCGGTCGCATTTGTCCCTTTGAGAAAACCTGCGAAGGCGCATGCGTAAAAACAGGTATTGATAAACCCATACAAATTGGCAGACTTCAGCGATTTGCTACTGATTACGAAAAAGCAACGGGTTTTCAGGTTCTTGAACCGGTAAAACTCAGTAAAGATAAAGTTGCTATGATCGGGGGCGGTCCGGCTTCCCTTGCTGCAGCGGCAGCCCTCACCCGTGAAGGATATCAAGTAACCATTTTTGAAGAAAGGGAGAAACCAGGTGGGGTATTAACCTATGGAATAGTACCCGCACGGCTTCCCCACTATGTAGTGGATGAAGAGATAGATTATGTCCGGGATCTGGGTGTTGAATTTGTATGTAATACCCGGGTGGGTAAAGATATTTCTCTTGATGAACTGCGTGGACAAGGGTTTAAAGCAATCCTGACAGGTGCGGGAATGCAGAAATCAATAAAACTTGATATCCCCGGAAAAGATTTGCAGGGAATTACAACGGCAATGGAATACCTTTCCAAAGCAAAAACAACAAAAGGGAGCATAGATCCTGGAAAGTATGTAGTGGTCATTGGTTGTGGTGATGTAGCTATGGACTGCGCAATAACAGCACGACTTCTTGGAGCTGAAAAAGTAACCATAATGTATCGAAGAACCAGAGAGGAAGCTCCTGCAAACAGGGCAGAACTGCTGTATTGTGAGTCACTCGGGATCAATTTCCTTTTTACCTTTACCCCGGTAGAGTTTGTGGGGGCAGAGGGAAAGGTGAATTCGGTAAGAGGTGCAGGATCAAGAGACAACTCATCCATCGAAATCCAGGCTGATACAGCAATATATGCTATCGGACAGAGACCGCAGGATTTACGTTCAATACTTCCTGAAATTTCTTTTGATGATAAATTCTACATTAAAAGTGACGGTAGTGGTAAAACCAGTGCTGCAGATATATTTGTTGCCGGTGATATTGATTTCAATTCCAAAAAAACAGTAGTACATGCTGTTGCGGCAGGTAAGGCAGCAGCTGCAAGTATTAAAAAATATCTTGAGGAAAGGGGAGGAAACTAATATGGCTAAACATACAGATCTTTCAATTGATTTTTTAGGTGTTAAGTGTGAGAATCCATTTTTTCTCTCTTCGTCTCCTGTCAGCAGCGGGTATGACCAGTGTGTAAAATTTTTAGAAGCCGGTGGCGGGGGAATTGTTTTCAAAACGATAACTACTGACCTGCCGGATGAGTGCTCTCCAAGATTTGATGCAACACGAAAAGAGGGGCTTCCCTTTGTGGGCTTTAAAAATATGGAACAGACTTCAGACAAACCTCTTGAACAAAATCTTGAAGCTTTGAAACGTCTGAAACAAGAATTTCCCAATAAGGTTCTTATTGCCTCAATTATGGGAATGGATGAAGATGATTGGACAAAACTTGCAAGAGATGTAACCGCCTGTGGTGTAGATATGATAGAGTGTAATTTCTCCTGTCCTCAGATGACATCGGAAGGTATGGGTTCAGATGTTGGGGCAAATCCGGATCTTATAGCGAGCTTCACAAAAGCAGTAGTTAGGGGTTCACCTCTTCCTGTCCTGGCGAAAATGACCCCGAATATTGAAAAGATGGAAGAACCGGCGAAAGTTGCCGTGAATGCCGGTGCACATGGAATTGCAGCAATAAACACTATAAAATCAATAACAGCTATCGATTTTGATAAATTTACCTGTTTACCTGTAGTTAATGGAAAATCTTCGATATCAGGATATTCCGGTAAGGCGGTAAAACCGATTGCACTGCGGTTTGTTGCGCAGATGAAGCAGGACCCTGAACTCGCTGATGTTCCAATCAGTGCTATGGGTGGAATTGAGACGTGGGAAGATGCAGCGGAGTTCATTATGTTAGGAGCAGAAAATCTTCAGTTTACCACTTCTGTAATGCAGTATGGTTACAGAATTGTTGAGGATATGATCAGCGGCCTCTCTCTTTACCTTGCTGAAAAAGGTTTTAATTCTCTTCAGGAACTTGTTGGGATTGCATTGAAAAATATTATCCCGGCTGAGGAGATTGAAAGAGACTTTAAAGTTCAGCCGAAAATTAATTTTGATACCTGCATTGGTTGCGGCCGATGCTATATTTCCTGCTTTGATGGGGCACATCAGGCAATTAATTGGAATGAAGAGGAGAGAAAACCGGAAATACTGGAAGATAAATGTGTCGGTTGTCAACTCTGTCTTCTTGTTTGCCCGGTATGGGACTGTATCACTCCTGGAAAGATCCTTTTTAAAGATCAGAATCAAATTGGTAAAGGCAGTAAATCGGTCTTTACAGAAGAAGCACCAAATGCACGCAAACTGAAAGTTGGTGAATATAACCGACCATAAAAAGCAATAGGGGAATAGGGCGCTAGTCTTGACTTCCCTCGTAAGGAGAAAGTTATGTCATTACTAATTAAAAATGGTTTAATTGTTACCTCAACTGGTTCAACAGTTGGAGATGTCTATGTTGAAGATGGTACAATTCAGGTAATAGGTAAAAACCTTACCATGAACGCTGATGAAATTGTAGAGGCAACCGGAAAATATATTTTACCGGGTGCAATTGATCCGCACACTCATCTTGCTATGCCGTTTATGGGAACTGCTGCAACTGATGATTATGAAACAGGAACAATTGCTGCAGCTTGCGGAGGAGTCACCTCATTAATCGACTTTGCTCTTCAGTTCAAAGGAGAATCTATCAAAGAATGTCTTGATAGAAAACAGAGCTGGGCTGAGGGTAAAGTGGCAATAGATTACTCACAACATCCGGGAATTATGGATCCTACACCTGAAGTTATTGCAGAAGTTGAGAAAGCAATACATGAGTATGGTACTCCCAGTTTTAAAGTTTTTATGGTCTATGACTTTCGGGTTGATGACGAAACAATGATTAAATTGATGGAAGAGACTAAAAAACATGGCGGACTGGTACAGGTGCATGCTGAAAATGTGTATATGATACAGCATCTTAATAAGGTTTTTGAGAAAGAAGGAACACTTGATATTTATCATCACGCACTAAGCCGTCCAAATCTTGCAGAAGAGGAAGCCGTATTCAGAGCCTGTAAAATGGTCGAATTAACTGGTTCCAGCCTTTATGTAGTGCATCTTTCCACAAAGGAAGGGCTGCGTCAAATTCAGGAAGCAAGGATGAAGGGACTCAATATCTACGCTGAAACCTGTCCCCAGTATTTGCTGCTAACGGATGACAAATATAAGCTGCCGGATTTTGAAGGTGCAAAATATGTGATGTCTCCTCCTCTTAGAACAAAAGAGAGTAATGATGCTCTCTGGGATGGTATAAACAGCGGAGATGTTATGACGCTTGCAACTGATCACTGTCCATTTTTCTTTGATGGAATTAAGGATAAATTTGGTAAAGATGATTACAAGAAAATTCCTAATGGTGCACCGGGAATAGAAACATTAATGCCTCTTATGCATTCAGAGGGTGTGAATAAAGGTAAGATATCATTAGAGAAAATGGTGGATGTCCTCTCTACAGCTACAGCCAGAATGTTTGGAATGGACAAAAAGGGTTCCATAACCGTAGGGAAAGATGCAGATATAGTTGTTTTTGATCCAGATCAGGAATTTACTGTAACAAACGATAAGCTGCATATGAATGTTGATTATACACCTTTTGAGGGTTACGAACTAACCGGTATGCCTTTTAAAGTATATTCCAGAGGTAAGCTTGTTGCTCAATGGGCAGGAGAACAGGTTGAGTTTACCGGAGAACCCGGCTGGGGAAAGTTTGTAAAACGTATACCCTTTAAACCGTTCTAAATTATTCATATATAACAGTACCCCCATGCGAGTGATCTTGATTGCTGTATGGGGGTTTTTATTATTTACGACGCCAGAAATAGGGTGTGAAAAGAATGAGAACGGTATAAATCTCAAGACGTCCGGTCATCATGGCAAAGCTTAAAAACCATTTGACATAGGCTGGGAAAAAAGCATAATTCATGGTTGGACCGACTAACGAGAATCCCGGACCGATGTTTCCGACTGTTACCAGCGCAGTAGAAAAACTTGTTTCAAGATCATATCCACCGGGGGCGGTTGCCACAACTGCCGTTGTTATTAATAAGAACATTAAGTATAAAAATACAAATCCTACTATAGTAAATACAAAGTCCTTTCTCACCGGGATCCCATTTATACGGGTGCTGAATACCCCACGGGGATTTGCCTGCTGTTTCATCTCTGTTACAGCCTGTTTGAACAGAGTTACAATTCGAACGACTTTAATGCCGCCGCCGGTCGATCCGGAGCATCCCCCGATAAACATTAAAGCAAATAAGATATATTTTGAAAATGCAGGCCATATGTCAAAATTTGCGGTAGCGTAACCTGTTGTGGTAATAATTGAGGCTACCTGGAAAGATGAATAACGAAGACTTTCTCCAAATCCTGAGTATACTTTACCCACAAGCGGAATAGCCGCTAAAACAGATGCTACAGCAAATATCAATAAATAGGCTTTTAATTCAGTATTTTTCTTCAGATCAGTAAAATTACCGATAAGCATGCGGTAATACAATCCAAAATTCAATCCGGCCAATATCATGAATACAGTTACAACAACATCTATATACGCGGAATTATAGTACCCAACACTGGTGTTTTTTGGTGAAAATCCACCAGTGGCAAGAGTTCCAAAAGTATGGGTAAGAGAATCAAATAAATCCATACCGCCAAACATGAGCAAAATTGTTTCCAGAACAGTCAATCCTATATAGATTATCCATAACATTTTAGCCATATATGTTATTTTTGGAGATATTTTATCCATAGTAGGTCCAGGTGATTCTGCACTGACCATTTTTACGCCGCCCACCCCAAGCAGTGGAATTATGGCTACGGTAAGTACCACAAATCCCATTCCGCCCAGCCAATGGGTTAGTGATCGCCAAAAAAGGATGGATTTCGGTAAACTTTGGATTTCCGTTAATATTGAAGCTCCGGTTGTAGTGAAACCGGACATGGTTTCAAAAAAGGCTTCGGTATAGGACGGAATTGCTCCGGAAAGATAAAAGGGTAAAGCTCCAGCTGCTGAAGCAATAACCCAGCTGATTGTTACCACTAAAAAACCGTCTTTTGCTGAAAACTGTTTACCCTTAAGTTTCCTGGTTATAAAGTACACAATAATTCCAATAGTCAAAACTATTAAAATAGTATGTAAAAAGGCAGTGGCATAGCTGGTTTCACCATTAAAATAAGCAATTCCCAAGGGAAACAACATAAAGCCGGAAATTACCAACATTAATATTGATATAATATTAAATACTACTGCAAAATGCATTCTTAAACCTCAAAAATTGATTCGAGACGTTTGATGGTGTCACTTCTGGTAATTACCACAATATGATCATCAGGCTTAATAGTTAAATCCCCATGAGGAATAATATTCAGTTCTTTTCTTGAAATCAGTATTATTAAGGTCTCATTTGGCAGTTTTATATTTTTTATCAATTTGTTACAGAGAGGGGAAGCCGGAGATATTTCAAACTCGATTATCTCAAAAGGACTGCCGGATATATTATAAATACTTTTAATGTTTCCTTTACGAATAACTTTTAAAATAGTATTTACCAACACATCATTGATACTGACTGAAACGTCTATCCCAAGACTTTCAGATATCCGTCGATATGCTATTGTTTCTACCAGTGCTATCGATCTTGTAGCTCCCTCTTTCTTTGCATACATACCTGTAATGAGATTCAGCTCCTGATTTCCTGTAGTAGAAATAACAAGATCATAATCTTTTAACAATTCTTCTTCCCATATTTCTTCCTGGGTAATATCAGCATGAGTAACCATCGCCTGAGGATATTGCTCGGTTAAATATTGACACCGCTCGTAGTCACTATCTATTAGATGCAGCTTTTTCACCCGGTCCCTAGAAAAACGTTTCATTATTTTACCAATGAATTTCGTCTCTTCTTCTTTATAGTATCCGAGATAGTCGGCTACATAACAACCAAGTTTCCCGCAGCCAATAATAGCAACATTTTTTAACGAAATGATAGGTTTGTTAAAAAATTTAAAAATTACATTAAAGTCCTCTTCAGTTGCTATTACATACAGCAGCTCATTTCCTTCAAAAACGGTATCTCCCGACGGAATAAGATGAGTATCATCTCTCAGCATGATGGGTACTAAAAATTTGGCTTCAATGGCTTCATTTACCTGATGAAGGTTTTTAC
>JABMQR010000083.1 GCA_013202335.1 Bacteroidota bacterium | reverse complement strand
ATCGAAAACTGCTAATTTTTAGTAGGAGTACAGGAAAGAGTAGTATGAGTGACAATTTTGATTATCAATCTGCCAGAAATTTTCTTAAAGAAAAATTAGAAAGAAAAAAGCAATATTCGTCAGAATTATATTTATAGGCAAAGAAAGATGCTGCTGACATTATTTTAACTATACAAAATAATTTTTCAGTTACAAAAATATAACGAAGTTGGAACTCTTTTTTTGCAGGAATTGAGAGATTGAGGTACTTGTTTTAATATCAGTATACATTTCATAAATAAAAAATCAAAATATAGTTATAGGAGAAAAGCCATGAAAATACGTGATTATATCGGTGATGCAAAACAATTGGGATTTATCCAGCGGTGCAAACTATCAGAAGGAAGAATGGACGGGGTAGATGCAGCGGTTATTCAGAATGGAAACGGACTGAATATGATGGTACTGCCTGGTCGCGGTATGGATATCCCGTATGTCTATGCAGATGGAATGGGACTTCACTTTTTTTCCGGAACAGGAATTACTGCTCCGGCCTATTACGATAAAGAGAATGTTGAGTGGTTGCGAAGTTTTTTTGCCGGTACACTTACTACCTGTGGAATAACCTATGCCGGACATCCCCAGGTAGATGGTGATGAACCACTAGGGCTGCATGGTCGAATTTCCAATACTCCCGCTGAAGATGTTCGTGTATTTCAGGAGTTTCGTGACGGTATTCTGCACCTTGCAGTTGAAGGAACACTGAAAGAGGTGAAGTTTTTTGGTGACTATGCAGTACTGGTACGCCGCATAGAGACCGATTCAACACGCAAAGGTTTTACGATTATAGATACCATAGAAAATCTCGGATCGGCTCCAATGCCCTTGATGATGCTCTACCATATTAACTTCGGCTATCCTATGCTGAATCCTGGTGCAGGAGTTGTAACTAACAGTGCAGCCACTTTCCCGGGAAACGATAATGCTAAGCTGGAAGGGGAGCTGGAGAAATGGGATACTTTTCAGGAAGCAGAAGATGTCTATCCGGAACGACTATTCAACCATACCTTCCGGAAGGATAACGGTCCTGCAATCGTTGAACTGCTTCAGGACAGATCAAAACCGGATACTTCACCACGGGTACGGATGGAGTTTGATCCGGAAGTTCTTCCGAATATGGTTCAATGGAAATCGATGCAGAAGCAGCAGTATGTAGTTGGTCTGGAGCCCTGCACAGTACTTCCGATAGGAAGAGAGAAACTGCGGAATGAAGGGAAGCTCCCCATGCTCCAGCCGGAAGAGAGACGTGAAATACGCATCAAATATGATTTTATAAAACCGGAATAAGCAATTTTGAGAACAGAAATTTTTTTTGATATCATTAAAAAGAGACAAAATATCCCATGGACAGCAGATCTGGAGTACTGGATTGCAGGCCGTGAGCAGGATGGCACAGCAGATCCAGCCTGGAGAACTGAAAATGGGTATCTTGATCTATGCAAGACCTTGGGAGTTTTTCCCTACTATAAATATGATCAGTTCTGGTGCGGGAAGCCTGTTTATGATCAAAGTGTGCTGGTTAGTGTTGATCAGGGACCAAAACATATACGAACGACATGGAAGACCCCGGTTGGAACGTTAGCTGAATCAGTAAACTTTATGGACGGCAGCTGCTCCTGGGCACACACAAAACATGCAGTACAAAGCAGAGAAGATCTTACCGTTTTTGAGTATCTCATAGAACATCGCCATATGGTTCCGCAGTTTGTTGATACCTATCCGGATTCCTTAGAAAAATGGAAACAGTTCGGAGGAATGCCGGCACTGGCAATGCCGAGAGGACCGCTGTCTGCTCTCTTTTATGAGTGGGCCGGTGTGGTGAATGGGGTCTATTTACTCATGGATTACCCTGATCGGATGAAACATATATTTCAGATGATGACAGAGCAGGAGAAACCACTGCTCAACTCCTTAACAAATCTGAAGCCACCGTTGGTTCATTTTGCAGACAATGTATCCGGAGATAATATGTCAGGATATTTTGATAAGTATATGCGGGAAGTATACGAAGAACGTCTGCATATTCTTCACTCGGCAAACATTCCCTGTGCCGTGCATCTGGACGGGGTTATTAACGATATTGCCAGAAAGATTGCTGATGTCGGAATTGATGTTATTGAGGCACTTACTCCTGCCCCCGGAGGTACGGTAGAAGTTGAAAATATCCGTTCAATGGTAGGTGATGATTCAGTGGTACTGTGGGGCGGAATACCGGGAACTATGTTTACCAAACCCTATGGGTGGGATGATGTTCGCCGGCAGATTGACCGTACCATTGCTGCATGGAAAGGAACTCCTTTTGTTACTGGTGTCGCTGATCAGGTGCCGGCAGATGGTGATATAGAAATTGTGAAAAATATCAGTGAATATTTACAGGAAAAAACAGATATATAGGATAATAAAAGATGAAAACAGAACTTGATAAAGGAATAGATAACTCCCTGCAGGGACCCGAGGCTGATGTAATAGTAAAACATATATATGAGGTAACTAAAGAGTGGGGTGTTGCCCTGCCGCCGGTGGAACCTATGCTGTTTGATTTCGGTTTGGGTGATTTTGATACGATCGGTGAAACTGAATTCTGGATTGCCAACGAAGAGGAACAGGGTTACTGCGGTAAGTATATGTTTCTTTTTGCCGGCCAGCGCTGCCCGGAGCATATGCACAAAGAGAAACATGAAACTTTTTTTATTGTGAAAGGTGATGTGGAGATGACTGTTGACGAAAAAACATTCCTTATGCATCCTGGAGATGTGCTGCCGCTGGAGACATCAACACTGCATACCTTTAAAGCCGTAACAGATTCTCTGATTCTGGAAATATCAAAGCCGAGTGTTATTGCGGATAACTACTTTTCAGATCCGAGGCTGGGGTATAAGGATTAGATTTTTTAATGTGATTTACTCTTTTGTTCTAAAACTATTTTTGACTAAACTCACATTCCAAAAATATACATGCTGTTCAGTCACCATAATGTAATTGTATAAATACTACACATCGAAGAAATATTATGTACATTTTATTGAATTATTTTTAATATGGGAGTATATTATTAGTGTACAATTTATTGAATTATGAAGGATGAACAGTTATGGCTACTGTCGTATCAAAAGTCGAGACATATGTTAAGCATCAGAGACCAGGTGCTGTGTTTACATTTAATACAGTTGTTTCTCGACTGGGAGTAACACAAAAAGATACAGTTAATCACGCATTAAAGAAGCTCATAGTGTCAAATGAAATTATACATGTAATGAAAGGTATATATACACGTCCCAAAATGAGTCGTTTTGGAGCAATTCCAGTCGAACCTGGTAAGGTTGTTCAGGTAACAGCCGATAACAATGGAGCAAGCGTTTATCCTGATGGTGCGGCAGTGCTTAATGCTCTTGGACTATCAACACAACTTTCAATGAGTTATTCATATGTAGCAACAAAACGGATTACATCGTTTCAATTAAATAATACAAATATCAAAATACGTTATTCACGAGCTCTTGAACGTGCTGAAAAGATGATTATTGGTCTACGAAAAGATGAAAAGAAGAGGGTAATGCTTCTCTGGATAGCTCTTGAGAATTTAGGTGAGTTTGGCGCTGGCCAGTATCAGGAGCAGATACAAAATATCTTTTCAGAACTAGCTCCCAAGGCTCAAAAACTACTAGTTAATTCATTTAAACGTAAACTTTCCTGGGCCGGAAAATTGTTTTGAATGTAGGTAATATAAATGAAAAGACCTTTTCTATTTGACTTGGAGATGAGCAGTACAGACAGGGAATACCTTTTTCGTCAGACAGCGATCAGGACAGGGCTTCCTGCATATATCCTTGAAAAAGACTATATGGTATGTATTGTTCTTACTGTAATTTTTGAGGAAATAAAACCACAATGTACTGAAAATACAATTACACCTTTCCTTTTTAAAGGAGGAACTAGTCTTAGTAAGGTTTATGGAATAATAAATAGGATGTCTGAGGATGTAGATTTATCAATTAATATGCAGTTTTTGGGATATCCTGAACCTGATGAAGAATCAAACTCTGCCCGTGATAGGCGGGTAAAGCAATTGCTAGAGAGCAATATTAGTTTTGTTTCATCAACTTTTATGTCTCTATTGGAAACCGAACTTTCAAAGGTACATATGGATTTTAAAGTTTATGTAGATTCTAGTGAACCACAAAATCTGATTATACATTACCCGCGTTCATTGGCTGACACAGATTATGTGAGTAGCTATATACAACCTCATGTCCTTATTGAAACGGGAGGAAGGGCGGCATTTGACCCTCATTCATCTCACCCTGTTTCTCCTTTTATTAAAGAAGAGATTATGGATATCTTCCAAGTTGAGGGGGATTGTCGGGCTATAGTGGATGTCCTTGATTTGGAGAGGACATTTTTTGAGAAATTAACGCTTCTTCATGAATTGAATCATAGAGGTGTTAAGGCTTTTCACATTAGACTAGCTCGTCATATCTACGATTTGATTCAGATCTATACATCAAAACCTGAAGTTGTGGATAATCTAGCTCTTCTGGAAGATGTAAGAAAGCATAAGGAAAAATATTTCAGGAGAGGTTCAGCTAAATGGGAATTTGCTGTACCCGGTTCATTATTCATCTTACCTCCCGATGACATTAAAAGATCTCTTATTGAAGACTGGGAAAAAATGGGGGACCTGTTTCCAGGTGGTATTCTTCCATATTCTTTTGATGAAATGATGTCAGTACTGGAGAATATTGATAAATTGATAAACAAATAAATTATCAACGATAGTATTCTTGAAAATTATATTGAGTTCGGTCTTGTGTATTGTGAAAGGTGATGCAGAGAAGGGCGGTTCACAGCGGGTGAAATTGATACATCCCGTTTAAGAGAGTTGATAGTGCTTACTAAGGAAGAGTTTGTGCAGTCTCAAACTAATAGTTCTAGAGTGAAGACAATTCTAACAGGATTAAAGTATTGATAATTGCAAATGAAATACACATTCAAAGCTGATTCAGGACACCAGATTCTCAAACTATCAAAACCCGGCACTCTTGAAGAACAGGTGTGCCGGCATTATTTTCAAATCTCTGATAACGGGTCTAAAATCTAAAAGTGCTAAAATATCTCTCTCCAAATCTATTCCCGGAGCAATTTCAATCAACTCAAGACCCGCATTTCCCAACTGGAAAACCGCTCTTTCAGAAATATATAACACCTTCTGTTTATTTTTGAGAGCTTGCTGAGCACTAAAAGATATTTGTTCAACAGCAGTTACAAACTTTGGAAACCTTCCTTCCTTTGTAATGTTCAACTTCCCTTTATCTATCTCTATCTCAAGTCCACCCGCAGTAAAGGTGGCACAAAAGACTACTATTTTAGAAGTTTGGCTGATATTGATAAAACCTCCGACTCCGGCAACTTTATGATTGAATTTTGAAACATTCACATTCCCGAATGAATCAATTTGTGCAGCTCCCAGCGCAGCGAAATCCAGACCGCCTCCATCATAGAAATCAAATTGTGCATTTGCATCTATTACTGCCTGTGGATAAGCAGAGGCTCCAAAACTTAACCCGCCAGCGGGGAGGCCGCCGATCGGGCCACTCTCTACAGTTAGTGTAAATTTGTTCATCAAACTCTTTTCAGCTGCTATTTTGGCAATGTTTTCCGGCATTCCTATACCCAGATTGACAATTGCATATTCGGGTATCTCATCACAGGCTCTTTCAGTAATAATTCTCCGGGGAGACATAGGTAATGTTTCTGTAATATCAGAGTGACCGGGTTTCGCAGGAGCGGGCATGCAGAATTCTGCTTTAAAATTTGATTTATAGATCTCTAAGCTCTCATGTGGTCTGCCCACCACAACTTTATCAACCAATATCCCGGGAACTTTTACATCGTGAGGATGTGCTGGTTTATCCAATATTTTTCCAACCTGGGCAATTACGATACCGTTAGAATTGTGAACCGCTTGAGCGATAGCTAAACTCGTTCCAAAAATAGGTTCCTGATCCAGAATAAGATTTCCATACGGATCGATTGCTGAGGCACTTAAAAAGGCAATATTAATGGGAAAAGATTTATACCAGAGCCAGTCCTTTCCATCCAGTTTAATTCGCTCAATAAAACCAGGCGGGGTGCAGCTGTTAACCCGGGCGCCGTCAGAGGTTGGATCTACAAACGTATCTAATCCAATATGAGTAATACATCCCGGACGTTTTGCGGCAATATCACGGTACAGTTGTGTAATAACCCCCTGCGGAAGATTATACACCATCACCTTATTATCCTTTACCAAATCACCTATTCCAGGGGACCATCCGAGATAACCACCAATAATAGTTTTTAGTAACCCCTCATGAGCAAAGTGTCCAACACCGCCCTTTTTATTGTTCAGCCCGTGCATGGCACTAAAAACAAGGGTTAAATCTTTTGGTTCTCCTGTTGCTAAAAAACGTTTTTCCAGAGCACTGCTTAATGCTTCCGCCTGTAGGAAAAGGGTGAACCCCTCTGAAGCGATAGTGTCATTATCTTTGATCAGGCTTACAGCCTCTTCTGCAGAACAAATTTTATCCGATAATGAGATACTCACTAGATCCATCCGCCATTGATGTGAATAGTTTGGCCGGTTATATAATTTGCCAGATTACTGCTTAAGAACAGAATCAAATTAGCAACCTCTTCCGGATCACCAATTCGCTTTAATGGAATTTGTTTGCACATCTCATTCATATACTCTTCCGGAATGGTTCCGGACATCTCGGATGTAATTACTCCTGGAGCAATAGCATTTACCGTTATCTCCCGTTTCGCCATCTCTTTACAGAGAACTTTGGTTAATCCGATAAGACCTGCTTTTGCGGCGGCATAATTACTTTGTCCATAGAGTCCAATGAATGCTGAAATGGAGGAGATGTTAATTATTCTCCCTTTCTCCTTGAGATAAGGAGATGATTCCTTACAAATATTGAATACACCGGTAAGATTGGTATCGATAACATTGTGCCATTGATCATAATCCATTTTTGCATGCGTTCTATCCTGAACAATACCGGCATTGTTAACCACAATATCCAAACCACCCAGAGCCGCAACACCTTTTTTAAGCATCTCTTTTATCTGCAATGGATCACGGACATCTGCAGTTAGAGCGATTGCATTCCGGGGGAATGAGAGGGAGAGTATGGTATTTTCAGCCGCTGCTTTGTTTAATCCTTTATCATCAGCGAAATAATTGACGATAATATTTGCACCGGCTTCACTCAATTTTTGACAAATAGATTTTCCCAATCCTTGACTTCCGCCTGTTACCAGTGCTGTTTTTCCTTTCAAATCAATCTTAATCATAAGTATAAAATCCTTTTCCTGTTTTTTTCCCCAGGTAACCCGCATTCACCATGTTTTTTAGTAAAGGTGAGGGTTTATATTTAGTATCCCCATAACCTTCGTATAATATTGTTAGTACCGAATAACAGATATCCAACCCCACAAAATCTGCTAATGCTAATGGACCCATCGGCATATTGCAGCCCAAAGTCATCCCTTTGTCGATGTCTTCCGGCAGCATCCCATCTCTGACACAGTTAAAAGCTTCATTCAGCATCACCATTAATATTCTGTTGACGAGAAATCCCGGATAATCCGGAGCATGTATAAACTCTTTGTTCATTGCTTCAACAACTTCCTGTGCGGCATTACAGGTCTGTTCTGAACTTCCTGCACCTTTAATAATTTCTACCAGTTTCATCACCGGGACAGGGCTGAAAAAATGAAGCCCAATAAATTTATCAGCTCTTTTTGTACAAGCCGCTAATTCGGTAATGGAAAGTGATGAGGTGTTGCTGGCAAAGACAGTATGTTCTTTACACACAGCATCCAATTCAATAAATAGATCTGTCTTTAGGGATATCTTTTCGGTGATAGCTTCAATTACCATATCAGCCTGTACAGCAACAGCTAAAGTATCTACTAAAGTAATGTTTTTTAATGCCTTTTCTTTATCTGATTGATCTATTTTTCCCTTATCAACAGCCTTGCTCAGGCTGGCTTTTAATACGGTATACGATTTGGTTCCAATTTCACTGTTATTTTCATACCAATAAACAGAATAACCGGCTATTGCTGCTACCTCAGCTATACCTCTACCCATCAGACCGGCACCGATAACCATAATATTTTTTATTTTCATACCATACATCCTTTTTGTACTAATCCTGGTAATTTTCAATATATAAAGCCATTCCCTGACCTCCACCGACACAAAGGGTTACCAGACCTCTTTTTAGTTTTCTGCGCTTAAGTTCATTGATCAGTTTTATAATTAGAATAGCCCCCGTTGCACCTACCGGGTGTCCATGTGCGATAGCTCCACCATTTACATTACACTTTGTGGTATCTATTCCCAGCTCTTTTATTACTGCAATTGATTGAGCAGCAAAGGCTTCGTTTAACTCAATCAGATCAAAATCGTCGATAGTGAGAGCGTTTCGCTTACACAGTTTATTTACAGCGGCTACCGGTCCAATACCCATTATTTCAGGAGCACATCCGGTAGAAGTCCAATCAACAATCCGTACCAATGGTTTAATATTAAGCTGCTCTGCTCGCTCTTCAGACATTAAGACCATGGCTGCTGCACCATCACTGAGTGTGGAGGAGTTTCCGGCAGTCACGGTCCCGTCACGGGTAAAAGCAGGCTGCAGTTTAGCAAGTTTGTCCACACTGCTGTCTGCCCTGATTCCTTCATCACTGGTAAAGAGAATTGGATCTTTTCTTTTTTGAGGGATGAGGATAGGGACAATTTCTTCGGTGAATTTATGCTGCTGCTGTGCTTTTGCGGCTTTTATTTGGCTGCTACAGGCAAATTGATCCTGTTCATCTCTGTTTATAGCATATTGTTCAGCTAATCTTTCTGCAGTTAAACCCATCCCTTCAAGGGTATCTGTTAAAAAATCAAATACTTCAGAGTGTCCTAAACGATAGCCGCTCCGGGCCTTTCTCAGGAGGTGTGGAGCGTTGGTCATGCTTTCCATTCCGCCGGCCACTACCATATCATTTTCACCAAGCATAATAGAGGCTGCCCCCAATGTTATGCTTTTTATTGAGGACGCACAATTTTTATTTACCGTATAAGCCGGGATGCTGATGGGTAATTCCGCCCGTAGCAGGGCCTCCCTGGCAGGATTTCCACGGGGTTCTGTCTGCATAATGCAGCCCATAATAACCTCATTGATATCATTTGCTGTTACACCCTTAGCTCGTTTAACGGCTTCAGCAATAACAATTGCTCCCAAGTCGATGTTGGTAAAGTTTGATAGGGTGCCGCAAAACCGTCCTATTGGTGACCGTACGGCGCTGACAATAACTACTTTTTTTTGATTCATCACAATTACTCCCGTAATACCTGCTTTTATTCGCTCTGAAGAAACACACACAATAGTGTTGCTGGTTTGTTATCCAATGACTTCCCAATATGTTTTATACTTGAATCAAATAGTAAAGAGTCTCCCGATTCAAGAATGAGAATCTGATCGCCTAAAATGAATTCAATTCTCCCGGAAACCATATAGACAAACTCTTCGCTTTCATGTTGAAAGCGATCATCAGATTTAACCTCAGGGGGAATTGTTAATATAAAAGGTTCAAGTTTTTTATTCCACATACCCAAAGAGAGGGATTGATAAGAGTATCCGAATTGAACTCCTTCACGTGCAAAGATTTTTCCTTTTCCCTTTCTTGTTAATATATAGGGAGGATTCTCCTCCGGTTCAGTAAAAAAATGAGATAAAGGAACAGTCAACACTTCAGCGATTCTAATTAGGGTAGAGATAGGTGTAGAAATGTGTCCATTCTCAATTTTGGAAAGATTACTTTTAGTGATTTTTGCTTTTTGAGCAACTTCGGTGAGTGTTAATCCACACTTTTTTCTGATTCTTTGTATGTTTTCACTGATTGACTGTTCTTCCATAGAGAACAATATCATCTGTGAAGAAACAAATCAAGGTAATTATGCAGCTAAATAGAAGTAATCCCACTGGGGACATACTTCACCGGAAGTTCAGGAAACTGATCGGTAAGAATCGCTGCCTGACGTTTAATTCCCGGAATTTCACTTACACTGTGCAACGACTCAATAACCGGAAGTCCCATATCAAGAGAGGCAAGAACAATGAATTCACTCATCTCTCCGATAATTATGGCTTCTGCCCCCAGTTCCATTGCTGTCTGAGGCATATGCAGCTGATTTTCGCCAAAACCTCCAATGAGAAAAGCAAAACGATCTATTTGCTTATTTTTATTACCAAATAGACGGCACCCGCCATATCCCAATCCTGTTTCAACATGTTTCTGAAGTTCCTGTATAGTCATTGTTTTCGGCAGTTCCATTACAGAGAAAAACTTTTGCCGGCTTATGGTCTTTAAACCCGCTATTCCCAAGGCCGTAACGGCACTATCAGCTATTCCATTAACGGGCAATGCATCCCAGTTGGAGTGACTTCGATAAACGGTAATTCCGTGTTTTTTCAGCAGTTCCCGCCTTTTTTGATTGGGAATAATGTGAGAATCGTCCGGGGCATTATACCAGGGACTTGTTTGGCTATATAACCATGCACTTTCGTGGCAAATAATCATATTAATATTGTTTTCAATGCACTGCTGTATACTCTCCAGATGTACACACCACACACATCCAAGGCCTGTTACCTGAATTTCCGGATCACCAAAGACAAATCCCAGTTCATCTCCGGGTACTCCGGAATCCAGCGGAGCGATCTCTTCAAATATTTTTGCTACATCCTTTGCGGTTGTGATCTTTTTTGTTCTATCCATAATACTTCTCCTAATCCAATCGGCTTACTTCTTTATTCTGATATTTATCATAGAAAAAATGTTTTATTCTTTCAATGACTTTTCCGGGAACCTTGGGGACATACGAGTTTTGCAAATCAATTACTTTCTGGTGAGCAATCTCCAGCATGCTTTTTGATGATCCGGTTTTAGATTTAGAATTAGTTTCAGCTTCAGAGGACTCGCCGGTTAAATCCATATAGGGGGAGTGGAAGAACTCTTCGGAATCTCTAAGAAGAGAGAGGGTTAGATCGTCCATAAGAAAATTTCCGCCTGGACCTGTCTGCTCAATAGAGGTAACACCACTCTTTTCTCCGGTGAAATCAACACCTTTCGAGAGGTATTTTGCCATATCAATCAATCCACACTGCATAACAATTTGTTCACTGGACATGCCGTTTGCATTACCGAAGCTTCCCAGTCCGCCGATTATATTCTGTTTCCAGGCATGGGATGCCAATAAAAAGGAGAAACTTTCTGCACCATTTTGTATATCCGGCAGATGCGTAAGAGATCCTCCGGCCTCACCTGAGCTTGGTAAACCGTAAAAGGTACTCATCTGATTTGCCATTATTTTAAAGAGCATTTTTTCCGATCGGTAGTAGAGATCTTTTCCTGTCTGCATATTTGTTACTGAGGGACCGACTCCGTAAAAAACAGGATGTCCCGGTTTGTAAGCCTGGGCAATAATAACGGGGATTAAAGCCTCAATATTTGCCTGAAGGAAAGTGCCGGCAATGCTGTAGGGGGAGGTGGAGCCTGCCATTGGACATACCGTTGAAAGAATAGGATATCCATTTTCCATAGCCATTTTCATTATCTCAATATTGGTACCGTTTACTGCAAGCGGACTGAGAACTGCCATTGCTATGCTAAGAAGAGGCGGTTGTTCGGAGCTGCGGCCTGAAGCATCAGCAATAACCTGAGCGGCATCAATCCAGTCTCTGCAGTTCTGTTCATTATCCGGGTAAGCAGAGATGTGCTTTGTCATATTGGAGAGGAATGTCTCCATAGTTCTATAATAACTATCAGATCCAGGTACGTCTGTGACAGGATTCTGCATGCGCATCATAATGGAAACAGAATCCAGAGATTCACCGATAATGGTATTTTTCTTAACATCTGCAAGATTCGGAAGTCTGATTCCATCATCCCAATCTACCACAAAGGGATCCAGGATTAGGGATGTATAATAGACATTCTCTCCACCGGCCTGAAGTTTCTTACCGTTTATCCCGCCTAGGGATATATTTGACGGAGCAACTTTCAACAGTTCTTTTATGAGTTTTGTAGGTGGTTTGATGGTGCTACTCTGTTCATCAACCAGCGCACCCAGCTTTTTGAATTTTGAGAGGGTTTCCGGATGATATACCTTGAAACCCGTTGTTTCAAAAATTCTCAGGGTATTTTGATGAATTTGTTCGATTTCATTTTGTGATAATACAGATAGACTAAGATTTCCCATATATTTTTCCTTTTGCGAGCTTTATTGCAGAATAGGTGCAATTTCCAAGTTGATACATCCGGCTATTCGGCCGCAAATGTCCTTTCTGTACTGGTGATGTTTTATCATATGACAAGTTCATTTAATTTTCTCAATTCCTTGCATGATCAGACTTTTTCTACTAGTATACTGTCATGACACTGTCATGACAGTATGTGGGTTTACTATATCAACAGTTTTATATGCAGTCAAGAAATATGTCATTATTTGAATAATGAATAATGAATAATGAAATTGACACATGTATCGGAGAGAATTTGATGATAAGAAAGACTAAAAATGAGCAGGCTTATCAGGGAATTAAAAAACTGGTTATTTCCGGAGAATTTACTCATGATGCTCAGTGGTCATTGCGGTCTCTGGCAGATAAATTTGGTATGTCCGTAGCCCCTGTAACTGAGGCGGTTCGACGATTGGAGCAGGAGGGACTGCTCCTTGTTAAACCGCAGCAGGGTATAACGGTAAGACAGCTGTCATTGCCGGAGATACAGGAATATACAATCATTCGTGAAGGTCTGGAAATTCAGGCAGTCCGCCTTTTATCACTGAAGAGATCAGAAAAAGATGCCATGGAGCTTCGGGGTATGGTCAGGGAGTTGAATCAGCTGGTAGATGAGAATTATTTTGATGATGCGGCATATCAGGACTTTTTACTGCACCGTGAAATGGTGAAAAAAGCAGAAATCCACCTTCTGCTCGAACAGTTTGAGAGAATTTCGGCGATATTATTTCTTACAACTGGTGGATGGAATGGTCCTGTATTTGCAGGGGAAGCAGAATTTGAAAATGATAATCATGAGCAGCTAATTGAAATCATTTTTCAGGGTGATCCGGATAGAGCAGAAAAAGCTGTGCGGAATCATATAAATAGTATTGCGTCTAAAGCAGCAATTTCTCATAAATCTAATGAACATAAAGTTTGAAACTGGAGAAATCAATGATTACTTTTTTAAAATCAACATCTAAGGGTAAGTCTGATATTTTATACGTTGTAACTCTGTTATATGATGCAGCTTTGAATATATTAATTTTTACTGTTGCCCGCGGCCTGGCAGAACAGAACTCCAGCCTATTGGTTATGGGAATATTTGGTGCTGGCATATCACTATTTTTTGCTTTCAGCAGTCTCGGGTTCGGACGGGTCGCCGATAAGATGCAGCGGAAAAAAATGTTGATGTATCTCGGGTTGCTTCTTCTTCTTGTATGT
>JABMQR010000001.1 GCA_013202335.1 Bacteroidota bacterium | reverse complement strand
CTACAGACTCTATGAAGTTTTTGTGTGTGAGTAGTGTTTGCGACCTTACTTTTTTGTTGGATGAGAGTGTTGGAGTTGGCGAGGGGGATGATGTTGAGTTTGTTGTGAATTATGATAATGGGACTAGTGTTTTTATATAAATCACAAAATATATTTATTATTATGTTTGGATTTATCTGTATTGCCTGTTTAACAGGGCATAACTATTTTGCAGGGATGTTTTATGGAAACGCAACTGACAGTAGTGATAATAGTGGAAAATTGAATGGTTACCATGAGGGTACTATAGGACTTGGGATAGGTTTAGGATCTCTGGTTGGCGGTATAATCGGAACCTACTACTCTCTCTATGCACCCTACTTATTTGCTGTTATAGTAATCTGTGCAATGGTAAGCATCCAGCTGGTTATGTACACAAGGTATCTTATGAAGAAAAAGACGAGTAGCAAATCAATGATTAAAGTAAAAGAATCCAGTCTATAATAACCCTTCTTGAGAGAGAGTTTGGCGAATATTTTCTACCCCAGCTTCCTCAACTGGAGTACAGTAATCAGGATGATATCTTCCCTCATACCCAAGCAGAATCATTGCTGCCGTGAAAGAGGAAAATACACCCAGTTGGATAAAGGTATTTCTGATACGTAAAATGGAATTCAGATTTTTGGAAGCTTCTATTGCATTATTAACAGCTAAAGCAGAGTATATTTTTTTTGCCAAGGGGGCTGTGCAGGCAAACATACCGTCAAGCTGCTTGGTAATATCTCCCTGATAGGCTATATCGAATGTATCAAGGCCGCTATATATAATTGAAAAATTCGGATTTATATCCCTTGATTGATTCATGACACGAGCAAGTGTAAGATCCCCGCTTTTTATACCACGTACATTAGGCAGATTTTCACGAATGCTGCATGCAGTTTTAGTAGTAATTTTTGTTTTTGTTACCCCGGCCAAATCGTACATATATATCGGAAAAGGTGAATTGTTTGCGAGTGCTTTATAGAAATCAAAAACCTCGGTTTGGGTAAGTGTATTATAGAAGGGCACTGTTGTAACAACCCCATCGATAGGGAGTCCCTCAAGAGAAGAGATTCTGTCGAGTACACGGGAGATAGAGGTGTCCATTACCCCAACCATAACTGGGCATTGAGCCTTTACCTGATCAGCCCCAACCCGGGCAACCTCAGGGTATACGGAATTTTGAATATAAGCCTGAATACCCATTGAACCCATTATCAATAACCCTGAAGCACCAGAATTGATTTGATCATTAATCTGCTTACAGAAACTATTTGTATGTAATGTGCCTGCGTTGGTTAGCGGGGTTCCGAGAGCGGTATAAAAACCCGGGAGAAATTTGGTATTCATGATATATTTTCCTTTGGTTATAACAACATAATGTAAACCGTATAGAGAAAAGATAATTTCGTCAATTAATCAACAATAGAAAGTTCGTTTTTTTCGTAAAAGCAGGTTGATCTAAAATTATTAAGTCAAAATAGTTAACCAAAGAACAATATCGTCTCCCAATATAGGTAAAACTCTATAGTAGTATAAGTACAGAAAAAAAATTACAATTTTGCGCTGTACCTATAATAAAGCAAGGAGTTCTAAACTTGTAAATTGGAGAGATGAAATTATGGAAATAATCTTAAATGTTGATTATTATGACCTCGTACTTACTTATAGTAGTTTATGTAATGAACAGAAAATAGACCGGCTTATGGAAAACGCTGCAGAAAGTGGTTTTACAACGGTATTATGGAGGCTATCAGTATGAAAGAGTGTTTGCGAAAGGTTCTGATTATATTAATGGTTATGCTTGTTGTAGGCTTACCCCTGTATTCACGAGCACAAAATGATGCAGTAGAAGAGACAAAAGATGATACTATCATACTAAAATGGTATGGATCAGGATTTTTACAAAGCAATAAAGATCAAATATTAATTGATCGGTATACCGAAATTGAACCCAATATACAAATTGAATATGTTGATTTGGGAGGAACGCTTAATGAAGAGTTTTTCTCTAAATATGATGTCTTGGTTGCCTCCGGGGAACAGGCAGATATTGCATATATGGGTGTTCTCGATATCCTGAAACGAGCTCTTAATGGTGCTATGCTTTCCATCAATGAATATATTGAGATGAATGGTGACGATTTTAGTGCTGACTATGGTGAAGATTATAAAATGCTGGATATAGAGGGAAATATTTATGGAGTTCCTCATGCACTCAATGCTTTTCGGGTTTTCTACAATATAGATTGGCTGGAGAGTATAGGAATATCAATTCCTGATAACTGGAATTTTGATCAATTCTTGGATATTGCAAGACAAATTACTGATCCTGAAAATGGTATTTATGGTGCCTTTTTTCCCTTAACCTGGTTTGACATGACTTATGCTCCTGCTCAGGTTGCTGGATGGAATATGGTAAAAGAGGTGAATGGTAAAGTAGTACCCAACTTTGATGATCCTCTATTTAGAAAAAATATGGAATATCTGTATCAGATGACTGTTACAGAACAGCTTAATCCTGATCTCCCTACTTCAAAAGCCGAACGTTTGAATCGGAGAATATTTCTTGCAGAGAAACAGGCTCCAATTATCATGGATAGCTGGTATTCTCTTGCCTGGATTAATGGCTACAGATACGATTCTGAAACAAAACGTGAACTCGATTTTAATATTGGGGTAACAGATTTCCCAAGATTGAATGAGAATGTTCCCGAAGACGTGAATTTTTCTTCACTTGTTGGCGCCTGGGCCATTCCGAAGACATCAAAATATCCCGAAGAAGCTTATAAGTTTGCCCGTTTTATAGCAAATGATAATCCTGATCAATTGATGGGAATTCCTGCATATAAGAAGATTAATATTGAGGAGACTACAAAATCTTTTACAAATTATTTAGCAAAAGATGGAACGCAATATAATCAGGTGTATCCAACTCAATTAGTAATTGACACCTTAACAATTAAAGATAAAAGTCACTTTGGTTATTACAATTTTGATCCTCTTTTATTTGCGAAATATTCAGCATTACTTGATCAACTGTATCAGCAGGAGGTTGAATTATATCTGATTGGTGAAAATACTCTTGATGAATTTGTTGCAACAATGCAGATGCGCGGAGCTGAAGAGATGAACCGTTTGGATTGATAGGAAAAACTTTGCTATTTGCCATATATAATTTTTTATAAAATTATTGAAATACACCTTATAGTTGTATATAGACAATCAATGTTCTGTATTTAGATTAGATTTTGGTGAAAAAATTTTACTTAAAAGAGGTTTTAAATATGCGTTATATGGATACTGGAGAAGTACACAAAGATTTTCATTTGGGAACAAATTTGACCATTAATTATATTGTTGATAAGTATGACCGCACGTTTTTATCTGAATTATGCCAAAGAACTGCTCACTATGTGTATCAGGATATTTATCAACAGCTTAAACAGAGAAATCCCGAACCACTGCTAGAACACTGGTCATATTATACAAAACGTGAAGGTGGAGAATTTGTTATAAGCCGCACATATGAGGAGATTGTTTTTCATATGAATAGGTGTCCGATGCTTACACACATAAAAGAGAAAGGGCAGAGTATTTCTCTATACATGAAAGATTTTCTGAGTTTTTACTGTACCACTGGTCCCGGGAAACCCCGTATACTATTACCCTGAACAATTATAACGACAGCTCTTATGAAATGGGTATCAGGGAGAAAACTTATGCTGCCAAGTGATCATTTTGTTCGAATGTACAATGAAGTATTTAAGATGATTGATGAGCAGCCTGGTGATGCCCTAAAGCAGTACTGGCTGGAACTCTCTTCACAGTTTGAATTAGATCTGTATATAGAAAAAGACGGATTTCAGGGAATGTTCAGCTATTGGGAGCATATAAGAGTTGAAGAGAATTGTGATATGACAATACAAGTGACGGAAGATTATTTTGAACTCAGGATGCATAAGTGTCCATCGTTATCAAAAAATCTTGATAATGATGCAGGCTTATACCCGAGATATTGTGAACATTGCGCTGTTTGGATACATCCGATAATGAGAAAACATAATTATTGGTCTGTATATAATATAATTTCCGCAACAACGCCAAAGTGTCATTTCAGGATATATAAAGATAAGAAAAAAGCGATTGAATTCTCCTTATCCGTGGAGCATTTTTATGATCCGTACCAGGATCTGCAAGGCACCTCTAAAAAGTAATAATGTTTCTCAGGTCTGAGAATGTTTTATATGAAACCTGATTAAAGGGGTAGGGAAGCAAAGTACGCAGAGGGGCTTTTGTCCACTATTTTTTTGAATACTTTAATAAAATATTTCACATCGGTAAAACTAGCTAATTCAACTATCTCACTAAATTTTTTATCCTGATACTTACGAATAAGTTCCTGTGCATACTCAATACGGTGTACAGCATTAGAAGTAGTTATCTTTGTGTTTGTTATCTGTTTATAACTGCGGGAAATATAATCAGGGCTCAGTGAAAATTGATTGGACAAATCAATCAAAGAAATATTTTCAGTACAGTGGCAACCCCGTGGAAAATTACAGGTAGTAATAAAAAATTCGTTCTTTTAGTAAAATCAGATTGATAATAGATTATTAAGTCAAAATAGTTAACCAAAAAACAATATCGTCTCCCGATATATGCACATATCTATTGTAGGATAAATATAAGAAAAAATCGGTCAAAGATTTATTGCTATTTTTGTTTGCAGGCGCAACAGGTGAACTATAGGGTTAACCCTATATATGTATATTGGAGTTGACAGATATCGTAAATATTGTTATTGTCAATGTATTTAGAAATGAAAGTAGTTAATTGGCTAACAAATCACAACAGCTGTATTATTATTTTCACATTCAGTCTACGAGAGCGTTAGGGAGGGACTCTAAGAATAATTGTTGACAAGGTTATT
>JABMQR010000082.1 GCA_013202335.1 Bacteroidota bacterium | reverse complement strand
TTCTGTCTCACACCAGCCAGACCCACGCCAGGCTGCCAGATGTAACCTTCTGTTTTCGTGAAAAAATTCCGATGCCATGATAATATAGGAAAACATGCATCAGGATTTGTGCCAGGATTCGACCACAAATGTTGGTTTTGAGGTCAGAGTAAAAGTGAAAACTGGCAGATGAATCCTTGAGAATCTTAAGGTCTGCAATTCCTTGATTTTTGAAACTGATGGATAGGTGGTGGCTCCCTGTCGAAAAGCCAGCTGACACTTTATTTTTTTGACGACAGGACAACCCTGCCGACAGTGCTTTTAATGTGTCCCTCCCCATGATTTGGCTATTTTGTGCTCACCGCATCAAGGTCTTATGGTTACCATTTAACCTCAGCTTTATATCGAAGCTTGCCCGCAGGCATCAAAATTACCTGCGAAGATTTGTAAGATTTGATTTTGCTCGCTACTTCAATAACCCTCTACACCTAATTCTTTGAATATTCTCTTCGCATCCTTCATGTATTTCTCACCCTTCTTTTTCTGCCCCTTGCTGATTTTAACCTGACCCCACTGTTCCATGACCAAGGCCAGTTCATATTTCTGTCCAAGCGATTCGAAAATCTCTCCGCTTTTAGTGAAATGTTCTTCTGAATTGCCATTTTCTTCAGCCTCTATCACCCCCAAGAGGGCATGAATCTTCCCCTGATCCAAAAGATAAGGTACCTCAAGAGCGATTTCCATCCCTTTGTTGCAGTTATCCTTGGCCTTGGCCAAATCGCTTTTTTTTACATACGCCTCGGCCAAAGCTATGTAGTTCTGGCATAGTTTTGATTTTGTCCCCATCTTTTGAAATATTGCCAGGCTTTTTCCAAAATTGGAAAAGGCCTTGTTCAAATTACCCTCAGAGGCATAAACCTTTCCAAGATTCAAGGAGGCATTAGCTATACCGTGGGTATTCCCAATTGCCTCCATAAGCATAGAGCTCTTCTCAAAATAATTCTTTGACTTCTTTAATTTACCCCTCTTTCTGCTCAGAAGCCCCAATGAGATGTAAAAAGACCCTAATTTCCGTTGGTCCCCCACTTTTTTCATTAATTGAATGCTTTCCTTGTTACACTTTTCCGCCAGATTCCATTGACCTTGAAATTCGTGTATCACTGCAAGATTATTAAGGGCCAGGGCTGTTTCATAGTCATTTCTTTCCTGCCGGAATAGATCCAGTGCTCGATTGCAAAAATCCATGGCTCTATCGTAATCCCCATTTCGATTGTGAACCCAACCTATGTTCATGCTAATGCGTCCGGCTTCCAGAGGATATTCTTTAGGAACTATCTGGTCCATGGCCTCTTCATAAAACTTCAAGGCCTCCTGTAAATCCCCTTTTTTTTCACAGATCATCCCAATCTTTCGCATACTCTCGGTTTTCTCTATCAAAGATGAGACGAATTTCATCCCTTCGACATAATGGCGGATTGCCTGAGGATAATCTCCAATAAGATCGTACAGGTCTCCCAAATTTTCACAGGATGCCTTCTTATAATCAACACAGGAAACTTTATGCTGATCCATCAGGTCCAATGCTTTTCGAAAATACTCTATCGCTTCATTATTGGCATAGATGGACTTTGCTTTCTCACCAGCCTTGACAAGATAATAGATCGATTTATCAATGACATCAGAATGAAGGTAGTGATAGGCAAGCATCTCCAAATAATCATCCTTCTTTTCCGGGTATAGTCTCTCGATGGCCTCAGCGATCTTTCGGTGAAGTTCCTTTCGATGTTTAAGAAGGAGACTGCTGTAAATGACATCCTTTGTTACGGCGTTTTTGAACGTGTACTCGATATCAGGAGCAAGGCTCTTTTCCCTAACAAGATCCAGGTGCTTCAGCTCTTTCATGTATTGTTTTGATTGTCTTTCCAACTCCTCTTGCCTGGCAAGGAGCTTCAGGGTGAATTCTCTCCCTATAACCGATGCAGACTGAATTGTCATTTTGGAATGCTCTTCCAGCCGGTCTACCCTTGCCAAAACAATCTCCTGAATCGTCTCCGGGATTTCGATTTCCTTGATATTTTTCGAGAGTTTGTATCCCGTCTTATCCTTCAATATGGTACCACTCTCCAGCAAGGATTTCGTAATTTCTTCTAAATATAAGGGGTTTCCCTCTGCTTTGTCTAAGATCAACCGGATGAAATCATGGGGCAATCCGTGTTTCGGAACGAGGGCCTGGATGATCTTTTTAGATTCAAGGTCGGAGAATCGACTGAGGGATATCTGCCTTAAATAGGATCTTGACCCAAAGGGGTGAGTATAACCCACCCTATAAGTCAGAACCAGAAAGACTGGAAAGCTTGCTATACTCTCGATGATGTATGAAATAAATTGTTCAGATGTGCTGTCTATCCATTGAAGGTTTTCAACCACAATAATCATTGGCTTTACGTTGCTTCCAGATAAAATCAATAACCTCAGGGTTTCAAATGTGATTTCTTTGGCCTGCTCTGGATCGCTTATGGTTAAAGGTTCCGGTCCTGTTTCAAGGGATAGGAGCTTGAAAAGGATGGGAATAGAGCCAACTAGTCTTTTATCAAATCTCTTTATATTTACTTCCAGGGCTCGGCGGATCTTTTCCTGGCTTTCCAATTCTGAGATACCAAAGCTCTTCTTCAATATTTCCACGACAGGATTATAAGGAATATTCTTCCCGTAGGAGATGCACTGGCTTTCCAAATACCAAGCCTCACTTAGATCGATTCGCTTCTTGAATTCATAAATCAATCTTGATTTTCCTTCACCGGCTTCCCCAACGATACAGATCACCTGCCCCTCTTTTTTCTTGACCTTGTCAAAAGGATCCAACATCATATTCAACTCTTCTTCCCGGTTGACAAACCGAGTCAGGCCCTTTTCCTCCTGCACGTCAAGCCTTGTCATCATTATCCGCTTATCGAGCAACTCAAAGTACTTAATGGGATTCTTCCGGTTTTTGAGCTTCTCCTCTCCTAACAACTCACAATGAAAATAACCCTTAATATGACGGTAGACCCTATGGCTCAATAAGTTTTGTCCCGGCTTCGCAATCTGTTGTAATAAAAACGCGATATTTGTTGTATCTCCAAGGGCCGTATAGTCCATTCTGAGGTCATCGCCGATGCTTCCCACCACCACTTGTCCGGTATTCAATCCGATCCGCATTTTGAAATCGATCCCATGTTCATTCTTGAGTTGTTTTCCATAATCGATCAGGGCGGTCTGAATGGCCAATGCAGAATAACATGCCTTCTGGGCATGATCCTCATGAGTAACGGGAGCCCCAAAAATAGCCATAATCCCATCACCCAGAAATTGATTAACGGTACCCTCATATCGATGGATCTCCTCCATCAATATCTTGAAACAGCCGTCCATAATAGAGTGAACATCCTCAGGGTCCAGCTTTTCGGATATGGAGGTGAAATGATTTACATCAGCAGAGAGTATGGTCACCAGCTTCCGTTCCCCTTCGATAGAGCTTCTGGTAGTCAGGATCTTATCGGCCAGGTGTTTGGGGGTGTAGGATTGGGGCTGGGAATAGTCTATAGGAGGGGCTCCTTTCGGCTCTTTTAGGTCACGGCCGCATTTCCCGCAAAATTTGTCCCCTGGAAATATTTCCGCACCACACTCAGCGCAGGCCGATAAGAGTTTTTCCCCACACTCACGGCAAAACCGATTGTCATCAGGATTTTCAAACTGGCATTTCGGGCATTTCATTATTGATGCCCTCCAGATCAAAAGAAAGGTCAATTTGAAGGTTAATAAGGATGGGTAATTCGCTTTTGATAAGGTTGAGTATAAGCGAGATATTGTTCGGTGTCAATTCAGGGACGATTCCAACATAATGTATGTTTTTTCAACGGCCTCAAATGCTAGGTTACGTGCATTAT
>JABMQR010000081.1 GCA_013202335.1 Bacteroidota bacterium | reverse complement strand
GCCTTAAGCTATGGTCAGTTGCAGATGCTGTAAGCGGCGCAACAAACTCTGATTTCAAAGACTACTTCGGATTGGCTCAGAATGCAGCCGGACGTTTGAAATAGATGCAATTATCAGGAAGCATGAATCGAGTTTAACCGATTCATACACGATTATTGTTTAAAGTATTGAGCTGCCCTCCAATGGGCAGCTTTTTTTGGATACATGCCGGTGAATTAATACCGGTATCAGTTCATAACAGGAACTTACTTAAAATTGATATACTTACCTGAAGCATCAGAATAGCAGGAGAAACGAATAATCAATTCATGAACAAACCTAAATCCTATGTATAACCATTCTTTTCCTATGTTCCAACACTATTCCCGCCAATGACCCATTCCGATTGGTTTGTAAATCTGATCCTGCATGCACAAAAAAATCCCCTTCTCCAGATTGAAGAGGGGGATTAATAACTTATTGTTAAATGAATTATTTAAAAATCATTGAGTAGGCTTTACCGTTAATACCTTCAGGCGTTGCATGGGCAATTGATGAATTATTAAAAACTGCAACAGAGAAATTGTACATCTTCTCAAGGTCATCAAACTGCACATCATCATCGTTTCCAGTATTCAGTTTCCTCTGAATTTCAAGATTCCATGTATGTGCTGCAGGATCGTAGAATTCATAAACAGTAATATCACCCCGGGATTCAGTTGAAGGTTTAAGTCCTTTAATTCCAGGAATAAGAATATCAGAACCAAGTATAAAATCTTCTTTCATTAAGACGGTACCGTCTTCATCAATCAAGTTCATATTTTCGTCCATATCCACAATTTTACGTGCGTCTAAATCATCATCCATTATATAAAAGTATTCTGATTTTCCAGGAACCCAGTAGAGCGGTAAAGTAACTTTTTTACCACGAATAGTCAGAGTCTGTTTATTATCAGAATAGGAACCGCTGCCTGCATCATTTTTTCTTCCATTGAAAAGTGAACCGCCGCCCTCTTCATCCTTGTAGATAAGTTTTTTATCATCGAGTTGATTAACCGGAGCTGATCTTACAAGTTTCCAGTGCCAGATATCCATCAGTTCTTCCGGATAATTAGTGTGCTTATAATCTTCATGACAGAAAATTACTCCTCCGTCTTTTAGGAAACTGTCTGATTCTATTTCCCAGAGGAATGCAAATTTATCTTCATAGGCAGCCGGGGAATAGTTGTCAGCCTTCCGTGTAGGTTTCTGCAGCCACTTTCCGGCATCAACACTATAATACCAGGTTGCCAATTCATTCGACTTTTCATTATCACCGGTCCACTGAACAAATACGTATAAATCCGATTCGGTATACATTGATCTCAAGGTTACGTCATACTTTTTACCCAGGAAATCCTCTCCAAATAAGGAGTAATCTGCAACTTCTACGGGAATTTCCAAATTATTCACCAGATGCCATACATCATCCAATTGGCCGTCCATTACGGGGAGGTTGGACATCTTTTTTGAAATAAGGGTCCCTTCCGGAATCCTATCACTGCAGCCGGTTATTAGCAGACCAAAAAGAATAGTTATCATAGATAAGAGAATAATAATTGCTTTCTTTTTCAAAACAATCCTCCAATTAAATTTACACTAGTTCCCAAAAGGGATTACAGGAAAATACATGATTAAAACTTGCTAAACGAAACTCTTGAATCAGAATTTATCATAGAAGATTCTATCCTCAGGAACCCCTTTCGCTATTAAAGTTTGTATACAGGCATTAATCATAACAGGGGGGCCACAAAGGTAAGCTTCACAATCGTCCCCATCTGTCAATCTTTTTGCTATTTCATTGTTAATAAAACCTGTATCAAAAATAAATCCTGAAGGATGATGCAGCACTTCCTCTACATCAGAGAGTGCCGGATAAAATTTGAAGTTATCAAATTCTCCTGACAAACTAATATATTTTTCATAATCATACATATCATCTATTGTTCTGGCTCCGTAATAGAGTTCAACCTGCCGTTCAGGATGCTCTGTCGCTACTTCATTGATAATGGATTTCATAGGTGCAAGCCCCACTCCACCAGCCACACAGATTACTTTATGTGATGTTTGTCGAAGATAGAACTCTCCATAGGGTCCAAAGAAAATCAGCTCATCCTTCTCTTTTAAACCATGTATATAGGTTGAACAGATACCATTTGGTATTTTCTTAACTTCCAGGGAAATCTTGTCCTTGTTTTTCCGAATAGAAGCAATGGAGTAAGCCCTTGTCTCACCGGGAACCGGCTCTACTACAACATATTGACCACTCTTAAACTCCAGCTCCTTAGGCTCAATCAAATTAATATCAAAACGATTAATGTCATGGGTGAGAGTCTCAATCTTGCTGATTGACCCTCTATACTCCTGAACTGACAGGTATTCCTCAGGTATCTCGATTTTCATATCGCCCCTGATTTTTGTCTGGCATCCAAGGCGGTTGCCCATAACTATATCCTTATACGGCAGAACCGCTTCCTCAATTGATAGCGGATCGGTCAACCCTTCAACTACGCGCACCTGGCATAATCCACAGGTACCTTTTCCACCGCAGGCAGAAGGAAGAAATATTTTGTTCTTGGCAAGTGATGCCGTGACGGTTTCGCCGCCATGTACGGTTATCGCTTTTTCCCCATTAATTGTGATGGAATAATCATCATATACAGCAATATATCGTTTGATAAGAATCAGGAGTATCAGTATAAACACTATCAGACCGTTCATAACCAGCAGTGAAAATAGATATATCATAACTTTAGAAACTCCTTATTATACCGGTAATATTCCTGAAAATCCAAAAAAACTGAGTGCCATAAATCCGGCAAGTATAACGGTGATACCAGCATCGCCAAGAGATTCCAACGGCTCACTCAGCATCAGTGTTCTTCTCAATCCTGCCATAGCCACAATTGCCAGCCACCAGCCAAGACCTGATCCAAGAGAGTAGAAAATCATTTGAAGAAATGAGTAGTCGCGTAATATCATAAATAGTGAGAGCCCGAGAATCGCACAGTTTACAGTAATTAACGGGAGAAAAATACCGAACGAAACATAGAGAACGGGAAAAAACCGTTCCACCAACATTTCAAGCACCTGTACAATACCTGCTATTACAATGATAAATATAAGAAATGCCAGGTATTCAAGACCCAGGGGAATCAGCACAAACGTATACACGGTATAATTGACGATAGCGGTAATTACCATTACATAGGTAACTGCCATACCCATACCTGATGCAGCTTTTGTATTTTTCGAAATTGCGATAAATGGACACATTCCAAGAAAATAGGTTAACGCAATATTATTAGTAAGAATCGAGGCGAAAAATATCAGAATAAGCATTTTCATTAGCTGGCCTCCCCCTTGTTCCTGTTCTATTTAGTTGGTCTATTGAGAAAATTTTATAAAATTATCTAATTCTTTAAAGGCTCTCTGTTTATAAACCGTTTCTGGACAATATTTGCCAGCATAATGTAAAATCCCAGTACAAAAAAAGCACCTGAAGGTATCATCAACATACCCCATCCTGCCCATGAATCGCCAAGTACATGCACCCCAAAAAGGGATCCGGTACCAAGTAATTCCCTTACTGCTGCCAAAATCATGATAGATATTGTATAACCAATTCCTGAACCCAAAGAGTCCATGATAGAATAAAACGTCGGCTGTTTAATAGCGAAAGCCTCAGCTCTTCCCATAAGAATACAATTAGTAATAATCAGACCTACATACGGTCCCAATGCTTTACTGACAGGCGGCAGATAAATTTTCAGAACAAAATCCACCATAATAACAAACGTTGAGATCAGCAGCATGAAGGTAATTATCCGGACTTTTTCCGGAATTATATTTCGCAGCAGGGAGATGACTGTGGAACTGATGATCAGAACAACAGTAACTGAAATCCCCATTACCAGTGCATTTAGCAAGTTTGTTGTGACGGCCAATGCAGAACAAATACCGAGCACCATACTGAATGTTGCGTTGTTATACCAGAGTGATTCTATGAAATAGGAAACTCCCTTGGACTTAACTATTTTCCCCATATATATATCCCTTTCTTATTACTTCTGCATACTCATGACTCCATCCAGAGCCTTATTAAGCATTTGCATTACTGCATCGCTGGTACGCGTTGCCCCCGATATTGCATCCACTTCTCCGGGTACATCTGCGCGTTCCTTAACAATTTTCACACCCTCTGTAATATCAAGGCCTGTAAACTGATTAAGAAACCAATCTTCTTCTATACGACCGCCAAGTCCGGGGGTCTCTCCGTGTGAGAGGATTCTCAGCTCCTGTATAGTCATGTTATCAATGTCTACAACAATAAACGCTTCAATTTCACTCCACAACCCATTTCCCGTTGTGAGAATCGCAGCCTGCTGTGATTCTCCAAGAGAGAAGTAGTACGTGGTACGTTTATCCTTCTCTATTTTCACTGCACTATTGAATGCAGTGAAAAAAGTTTCTTCGGTAAAGGGAACCTCAAAAGTCCGTAGAATATCCATACGGAGTTCTTTCTCCTTTTCCGCAAGTGCTTTCTGGTACATCGAATTCCCCAAGGCCAGCAGTAACGTACAGAGAGTAGTCATTATAAGCAGGAACATAGACATCCGCAGTTCTTCTTTTATCTCTTTCATATGCTAACTCTTTTTAGTTTTTTCAGATACATTCCCAGCTCATCATACATCGGGCTGAATGAGTAGTTGACTAGAGCTGCAAACATTAAGCCTTCGGCATTTGAGGAGAACGAGCGTATCAAAATGGTGATCAATGCAGCAATGAAACCCGCTATGATTCTTCCACCATGTGTTCGGGAACTGGTCCATCGATCAGAAAATATAAAAAAACTATAGAATAGTGTTCCCCCACCAAGGACTGCAGGAATTAAGGGCATTACCGTCCCAGGGAGTACAAAGGCCCCTGCTACGCTTAGCAGGGAAAAGGTGATAATAAATGCTGCAGGGGTTCTGTAATTCACATTCCCCAACAATAGGTAGACAACCCCGGCAAAGAGAATGAGATATGGAAACATTTCAAACACAACACCGATATGCGGACCGGTAAACATCTCATTTAAAGAAAGGGTTTCCCCTGATGCAAAACTTTTCAGGGCTGTTTTATCGGTAAAAGACAATGATGAAAAATACCTTAGCCCAAAAAAAGGATTGCTGAAAGGTTTAATATAGGAAGAGTTATACTGCTTTGTAAAATTGATCATCAAAAAAAGCTGAGCAAACACAGCAGGATGGAAAAGATGTTTTCCAAAGCCGCCAAACAGCGTCTGCACAATAATCAAACTAATTACAAAACCGATAATAGACATCCATAACGGCACTCCAAGCGGTACCATCAGCGGAAACAGCAGCCATGAACCAATACCTAAATAGCCCAATGCTTTTTTTGTAATCATGGAACTTAGCATTTCAGTTATCATACCAGCTGCACAGGTTAGTGCCAGCAGTATTAGTATTTTATATCCCAACCGACCCGCTGCAAGTATGTATATGGGAATAAGACTGATCACCAGAATTCCCACAGAACAATAATATCTGTCAGCAGCTCTAAAAAATGGTGCCTGAATTGTTTCCAATTTCTTTTTTGCCGATACAAACGCAAACCTCATGGTATTACAGCTCCTTCTTCAGCTTGAGGATATTATGCATAAGGGGAATTCCAGAGGGGCACACACTACTGCATAATCCACACTCAGTACATGCAGCAACCTGCATTTCCACTGCTTCCTTCAGGCTCCCCCTCTCAGAGATGGCTGAAAGCATAAACGGGTATAACCCCGCCGGACAAATTGAGACACAATCCAGACATTTCTGACAGGGTTTGTACTGATAGATATCTGAAGTCTCAAAGTTTGCTGCCACCCTCTGGTCAAGGGTGGTGAATTTACTAAAAAACGTACGTATCACTGACTTTTTCTTATTATCAGTTTTTGGAAATATAAGAAGTTCCTGTGCACGTAAATCTTCAATTTTTGTATCACCGGGTAGTACCGATTCTGAATCAAGTGCTGAATTAGCAAATGGATGATTGGTAAAGATATAGTCATCGGGTGATATTCCGGATTGTTTTGCAATAGACACAATTGATAGTGGTCCATTAGCGAGCCATGCCTTTTTTCCTGAATTTTCGAACAGAGTAACAGAAATTGGAAAAGCTTTGACCCCTTCATTAACTGCAGCTTTTGCTAAAACAATAAAGTCGAACCAATCGATCAATTGATATTCATCAATTTTCGTCATTACCTTTTTCAGCTCAAACGGATAAGAAGGAGTACAATACTTCGCTTCACAAGATGATCCTGAGACTATAGTACGATATTCTTTTGCCCTGGAAATGCCGATTATGAAGGTTATGCGTCCTATGGTGTACTTTTCTTTTATGTTCTGTATGACATCAGACCCCATCAGGCTCATCAACTCCTGATGCGGAAGATATTGATACGGGTGAGAAGGCAGTATCCGTATAATCAAGTGTTTGCAGTTTTTATACAAATCAGCTGTTGATACCCCAGAGCTTTTTATTGTGGTTACGGAAGGTTCGGGAGTCGTAATAAGATGCTCTTTGAAATTCATTCCTCCCCCTTATTATTCAAGTTTGAAACATCAGCAGGCTATGTCTGCTTTTCGCTGGAAATCAGATGTAAACGAATAAATTGTTATCTATAATTTATTATCAAAATAGTAAGCTATACAAAATAATCTGTCAATATTTTTTGTTCATTTATTTTGTGAACTATGAAAAAGTGTGAAAAAAAATTCAAATTTGCATAATAATTTTCAATTTAAGTTTTTCCCAAAGACGCTTCCCAAAGAGTCAATTTGACTATAAACAATATTATATTTAGGTTAGAATTGGCGCATGAATGGACAAAAAAGAGAGTACGTAAAACCTGGATTAAAAGTTGCTATTGTATTGAAGCAGGATCAGAGAACCGGCAGAGTAACTGAGGGAGTAGTAGCAAATTTATTAACAAATTCACAATTCCATCCTCATGGAATTAAGGTGCGGCTAACTGATGGACAGGTCGGCAGGGTTCAGGAAATTCTGGAATAGTTGAACAGCGGCTGTCTAAGTGGAAAAATCAACCTCCAATAGTCGCTTCAAGACCATGGGCTTCAAATATATCAATAATTTTCTGTTGTCTCTCCACTGATGGCGCAGTCATTCCCATGTCATCGTACCACGCCCCCAATTTCTTATATTTACCAGCAGCAATGTTATGATAGGGCAGTAAATTGATACTCTTACGTTTTCTCCCACCTTCCAGTGAAGCGATAAAAGCGGCTGTTCGTTCGATATTCTCATTGTCATCATTAATATTCTTGATCAGCGGAATACGGATAGTAATATCTGCTCCCGTTTTGGCAAGCATTTGCAAATTCTCCAGAATTTTTTCGTTACGAACCCCCGTATATTTTTGATGCCTTTCCGGATTCATCATTTTCAGGTCGTAAAGAAAAAGATCCGTCCTTTTTGCTACTTCAAGAAGTGTACGCGTATCGGCCAACCCTGCGGTATCAACTGCCCGGTGAATCCCCTTTTCACCACAAGCATCTAAAAGCTGAATCAGAAGTTCAGCATGCAGTAACGGCTCTCCACCCGAGAAAGTAACTCCTCCCCCGGACTGCTCAAAAAACACCCGCTCTTTTTCAATTGCAGCAACAACCTCTTCAACCGTTTGCTGTCTACCCGACAGCTCTCTGGATGCTGTCGGACATGCTTCAGCACATTCCCCACACAACACACAAATTTCAGAATCTGTAACAATCTCTTTGGACGTTAGAGTACAGGCACTGTGCTTACAGACCTGCACGCACACCCCGCATCCAATACACTTATTCTCGGTATACAGCAGCTGAACCATGGGTGACTGACTTTCTGGATTATGACACCAGACACAGGAGAGGGGACACCCTTTCATGAATATAGTAATGCGGATTCCGGGACCATCGTTAATAGCATAACGTTTTATATCAAAGATTAAGTTCTGGCTGATAACTAGCTCCTTTCCGTTTCTCTGCTGTAGAATTCAGCTAATACTGTAGGAATATCAGAGAGTCTCATTCAATGTACGGTCAATGATCTCCTGCTGCAGGTCTTCGTTCATATCATTGAAATAGTCACTATAACCGGCCATTCGAACCATAAGATCTTTATAATTTTCCGGTGTTTTCTGTGCAGCTTTAAGAGTCGCTGTATCGACAATATTAAATTGAATATGATGTCCGCCTAATGAGAAATAACTCCTGATCAGATGTCCCAGTTTGGTAATATCTTCATTACGCTTCAACAAACCAGGTAAAAATCGTTGATTCAGCAAGGTGCCGCCTGAACGGGTGTGATCCAGCCTGGTCATAGATTTTATTACCGCTGATGGTCCATTCACGTCACATCCCTGAGAAGGTGACGTACCGTCAGAAATAGATTTTCCAGCCAATCGTCCATTTGGTGAAGCTCCCATAACCTTTCCAAAATAGATATGGCAGGTAGTTGATAACATATTCAGGTGAAAACTCTCACTTTTTGTGTTAGGTTTCCCATCAATTGCTTTCAGCATGTCATTGTATACCTGTAAAGCTATACTATCTGCAAAATCATCGTCATTCCCAAAAAAGGGTGTTCTGTTGATGATGATGTGACGTAAGATCTCTTCTCCTGCAAAATTCCCGGCTACTGCAGTTAATAGCCTATCCATCGAGAAAGTCCGGTCTTCAAATACATGTTTTTTAAGAGCAGCTAAACTATCAGTTACCGTACCCAATCCCGTACACTGAATAAAATTGGTATTGTACCGCGGCCCTCCATTGTAATAATCCTTTCCTTTTGCAATACAATCTTCGATCAGGACTGAAAGAAATGGTGCCGGAGTATACTTTGCAGACATCCTGTCGATATAGTTACTCACACGTATTTTCTGGTCTACAATAAAGTTCAACTGTTTTATGAAAGCATCATATAACTCTTCATACGTTTCAAACTCAACAGGATCCCCAGTTTCAATACCAGCAACCTTTCCGGTAACAGGATCAATTCCATTATTCAGGGTTACTTCTAATATTTTGGGTACGTTCAGGTATCCCGTCAGCAAGAAGGCTTCTTTACCAAATGCTCCAACTTCTATACATCCGCTGCATCCTCCCTCACGGGCATCCTGCAGGGATTTTCCCATATTCATCAACTCCTGAATATAGACATCCGGATTAAACACAGAAGGATATCCATACCCCTGACGTATAACTTTAAGAGCAGTGTGCAGAAACTTATCGGGAGTTTTTGCACTTACATGAACCGAGTTTCCCGGCTGTAAAATATGTAACTCTCCAACAACTTCCAGCATAAGGTAGGAGACATCACTTACCCCGTCGGAACCATCACTTCTCACACCGCCTATATTGATATTGGTAAAATCATTATAGGTACCGCTTTCCTTTGCAGTAATTCCCACCTTTGGAGGAGCCGTATGATTATTAACCTTAATCCAGAAACAGGATATCAACTCTTTTGCCCGTTCTCTTGTTAGTGTGCCTTTTGAAATCTCTTTTTCAAAGAATGGCTCCAGATGCTGATCAAAATGCCCGGGATTCATCGCATCCCAACCATTTAATTCAGTAATAGTTCCCAGGTGGACAAACCAGTACATCTGGATCGCTTCCCAAAAATTTCTGGGGGCATGTGCCGGTACCCATCGACAAGTTTCAGTTATCCGCAGCAACTCTTTTTTTCTCTCAGGATCATTCTCTTTTTCCGCTTCCTGCTCTGCAAGGTCGGCGTGACGTTCAGCAAATACAATAACCGCATCACAGGAGATATCCATGGCTTTTAACTGCTCAGCTTTATCAGTTGCCTCAGGATCGTTTAGATAATCCAGCGTATCAAGATGCTCCCGGATATCCTTCTTGAAATCCATCATCCCTTTTTTATAAATTTTCCCGTCTAAAGCAGTATGTCCCGGTGCCCGCTGTTCCATAAACTCGGTAAAAAGTCCCGCCTCATACGCTCTCTTCCACTCCTTGGGTACATGTCGAAAGATACGTTCTCTCTGAGTTCTTCCATTCCAGTAGGGAATTACTTCCCTGCTATAAGTATCGATATCTTCCTGGTTGATAGTATATTTTTGCTGGCCTCTTGTGTTCAGTACATGAAAGTCTTCAACACTATGGCAGGTTAATTCCGGAAACGTGGGAACTGCTTTTGGAGTAGGTCCCCGTTCACCCACAATTAGTTCTCCCTCGCCCATATATAATGTTTTTTTCTTACAATGATCGAGGAAGGTTAGCGCCCTCATCACGGGTATAGAGTACTTTCCATTGTGTTCTTTATAAAATGCTGTTTGATGCAGAGCTCGTTCAATCGCAATAGAGGGTTTGGCCTCAAAACTTAGCTTACGGAGTTTTTGAATTCTTTCATTCATCCCGGGTAGATCAATTATGGTTTTCATGTTGTTTTCTCTTCCATCATATTACCATTTTGCCTCTTACCCGACTTGATAGTCAATGCAATAAGTGAATTCATCATCGCCATAACAGCAGCAAGAACAAAGAGCAGTTCAATACCGATATGTTCCCAAATAAATCCACCTGCAAGAGCTATTAAAATACTGATTACGTGATCCAGAGATATCCCTGTGGTTAAGGTAGCCGTCATCTCTTCCCTGTCATCACTTAGCTCCTTAACATACACACTGGCAGCCATACTGGCATGAGACACCAGACTATCGAGAATAAAAACCCCGCAAATAACAATGAAGGCAATGTGTTCAGGAAAAAGGTGGTGCGCAAAACCATAGACAAGGCATACAAAGAAAAGGATTACTGTATCTCCCACCAGAACTTTTTTATACCCAATTCGGTCAATCAGCTTACCAATCAATGGTGATGTAACAATACTGACTACTGCACATGCCCCCATCAATGTGGCTATTATCGCCGGGGTAGCACCATATTTCAGAATTAACACATAGGGTCCAAATGTAAGTATTACCTGTTTTCTGGCTCCATAAAAATTTTGCAGTATGTAATAGGTTTTGTATTTTTTCCGGAAATAGAGCCGCTGCCGTCTAACATGCCCGCCCTCATTTCGCAGAAAAAATGAAATTACCAGTGCTCCGACTGCAAAGAATATTACGCATATAAAGGTAATAATAAATCCATTCTCTGTCTTTGCCGTCATAAGAAATATAACGGGAACAATAAAAAAACCCGCTACCCGCCCTATACTCTGGATACTGCGCATAAGACCAAGAGCAGAACCTTCTTTTCCCGGCTCAACCGAATGCACCGCATAGGACTGCCGAACCGGCATGAGAATATGCTGCCCTGCACTGAAAATAGTAAGAAAAAAAACAGCCGGGATCAATTTGGTTCCGACCAGTACAAACCCGCCAATACCGGTAATTGCTACAAAAAAACCTATTCTGAGAATTCGATGTTCCGGCATTTTATAAAACAGAGCCAGAATAAGAAAAAGTAAAAGACCGGGCATCTCTCTGAAAAACTCAACAATTCCACGACCTGATCGTGAGACATTTAGACTTTCGGCCAAATAGTTTTCCTGGACACCTTGAAAAAGAGCTGTTGCAATTGCAAAACAGAGCATAGCTGACAACAAAAGAATATAGTTTTTTTGTGTATTAAAAGGTTTCATGCGGTGAGCATATACTTTCTTCTGCGATTGATAAACCGAATAATAACTTAATACAACAATTAATTAACGGCTCGATGTACGGGGCTGAGGAAAAAGCATGCTTCCCTCAACAGCTGTTTCTGAGTGAAGGCTTGCTGCACACCTGTTGTAATTCCCACCGGCTTCCGGTCAGTTTACCTAAAATGCAATGTAGGCTCTCTCAAAATAGTATCTTGTGTTCAGCATACGAAAGTACTAACCTGACAGGAGAGCACATGGTCGATAAAGAACTGATGGAAACGGGTATCCTCTGTTAGCTCAGGATGAAATGCTGTTACGATCATATTACGCTGCCGACAGGCGACTGGATGCCCCTGAACCGATGCAAGGATTTCCACATCCTTAGCAGCACTGACTATCCCGGGAGCCCTGATGAATATCTCTTCAGCAAAGCCTCCGGGAATACCTTCAGTCGCAATCTCTGTGACAAAACTTTCCTGCTGGCTGCCGTACCAGTTGCGCCTGACGCAAATATCCATACAAGCAAGCACGGGAGCTGTCTGATTTTCCACCTCTTTAGCAAGCAGAATCATTCCTGCACAAGTACCCCACACTGGCAGTCCCTCTCCGATAAGCTGGCGAAGCGGCTCCACCATACCAAAACGTTTGAGAAGCAGCCCCTGTGCTGTGCTCTCCCCACCCGGTAAGATAATACCATCCAGACCTGAAAGTTCTCCGGCTGACCGAACAGCCGTTACCTGCAGATTTGGCAATTCCAATCTACTGAGCATGGCTTCATGCTCTGAAATTCCCCCCTGCAGTGCCAGAACCCCAATGGTCAAGGATTTACTACCACCCTCGCTGCGCAAATCTCTGTTCCTGAGACAACTCTGATAAATCCAGACCCCGCATAGCCTTTCCAAGCCCAGTTGATACTTTGGTGAGCAGTTGCGGATCCTGGTAGTTGGCAACCGCAAGCACAATAGCCTGTGCACGAGCTGCCGGATCTTCCGAGGCAAAAATTCCTGAACCGACAAAGACTCCGTCACTTCCCAATCGCATCATCAATGCAGCATCAGCTGGGGTGGCAATTCCTCCTGCAGCGAAGTTTACGACAGGCAAACCGCCGTTTTTTGCCACTTCGCATATTAGATCGTAAGGTGCCTGCAGCTCTTTAGCTGCACTCATAAGCTCTTCCAGCCGCATTGCATGCAGCTGAGCTATCTGCTGCTGAATCTTTCGTTGATGGCGCACAGCCTCCACAATATTCCCGGTACCAGCCTCACCCTTCGTACGAATCATCGCAGCACCTTCACCAATGCGCCGAAGAGCCTCTCCAAGGTCCCGGGCACCACAAACAAACGGAATCTTGTAAGCATGCTTGTCGATGTGGTACTGGTCATCTGCAGGGGTAAGAACCTCACTTTCATCAATGTAGTCGATACCCAAACTCTGCAGGATATCGGCTTCTATAATATGACCAATGCGCACCTTGGCCATAACCGGAATGGTGACAGCCTCCTTGATGCGGATAATCATTTCCGGATCAGACATCCTCGAAACCCCGCCTGCCTTACGAATCTCGGAAGGAATCCTCTCCAATGCCATAACTGCTGAAGCCCCGGCAGCTTCTGCAATTTTTGCCTGCTCGACATTCATGACATCCATAATGACCCCGCCCTTGAGCATCCTGGCCAGATCTTTGTTGAGTTTATACTGTGTATTCATTATAGTACCCCCTTGCATTTTCTTTATTGTATCGATACAATACAATAATCTACATCATTATTGTATTGGTAAAATAGATATATTTTATCAAATTGTCAATACATATGGAGAATAATAGTAGTATGAAACATTTTGTACCGATACAATTGACCGGCCATGGACCAAAATACCTACAGATCGCCGGGCAGATTAAACGGAAAATAGAAAACGGAGAACTTCAGCCGGGTGACAGACTTCTCCCCATACGCCGGCTTGCCGAGGAACTCTCTGTAAATACCGTTACCATTGTCAAAGCATACGAACAGCTTCAGGGGATAGGGCTGGTAACCAAAATTAAAGGAAGCGGGGTCTATGTCGGAGCCCTTTTCAGGCGAGGTACCCGCAATCAGGCAATATCTTTTGAAAATGAACCAGAAACAGTATCTGACGACCTTAACAATGATGAACTCTACCTTGACAATGAAATAGAGCTGATGCAGCTCGGCAGCCTTGTTCTCACTAAAGAGCAGACCAACTTTGCAACATCGACTCCGACTTCGGACCTTTTCCCGGTTAAAGCCTTCAAACAAGCTCTCAACACCGTTCTGGATCGCGACGGCGGGGCAGCCTTCGAATACGATGTAAGCAATGGCTATCTTCCCCTGCGCGAACAGGTGAGTGCAATGTTTAAATCACGATACGGCATCCTGACCCCGGTCGATCGACTGCAGATCATTTCCGGTGCACAGCAGGGAATCGACATCGCAGCAAAAGCATTATTAAACCCTGGCGACCGGGTTCTCGTAGAAGATCCCACCTATACCGGAGCCCTGGCGGTATTCAAGTCCCGCGGTGCACAGATTGTCGGAATTCCCATGGAGAATGACGGCATCGATATTGAGTATTTGAAAAAAAGTATAGCTTTCTACAAACCAAAAGTTCTCTATATTATGCCTGATTACCAAAACCCTACGACCTGCAGCTACAGCAGCGAAAAGCGTCAAACTATCATTGATATCGCACACCGCTCTGATTGCTATATCATCGAAGATGATTGTCTCTCAGAGCTTACCTTCAGCACAAGTGAGCGACCTAAACCACTTAAAACGTATGACCGGGGGAATAATGAACGGGTAATATATATCAAAAGTTTCTCGAAGCTGCTTATGCCGGGTCTACGCATAGGGTTTCTTTCCGCTCCCAGGGAAATATACCGTGACATTCTACAAGCAAAGCACCTAACCGATATAGCATCATCAGGGCTTATCCAACGAGCTTTTGACAACTATCTACGCTTGGGTGAATGGGAACAGCACCTTAACCAGATACGGGATCTTTTCCACCGGCGGCAGAAAAGGCTGATTACGGCAGTTAGAAAATACCTTCCACCTTGTACACATATCAAAGCCCCAAGTGGAGGCTTAAATCTCTGGATCCCCTTACCTCAGGGCATCCGGGCTTCAGATGTCTACAAAGCAGCTGCACACGAGGGGGTACTCTGCACCCCAGGCAATGTATTTTGCGCTGGAAACAAAGAATATAATGACCACCTGCGCCTGAGCATTGCAGCAGTTACTGAAGATCAAATAGATCAGGGAATCAAAGTCATTGCACAAGTCCTGCATAAATTACAAAACAGCTCAAGGGATACAGATTACATCAGTCCGCTTATGTGAGTATCTGAGGAAAATCATCAATCAAGACAGTATTAAACTTACCTGATCTCAACTATCTGTGAAACATTAATGCTCTTGTTCGTCCCAGGAAGAGGAAACAACCCACTTTCCAGTGCACAGGGAATCCGCTCTTCTGTACCATCTGAATACATTAATTCCAAATTTGCAGATAGAACAGAATCAGGAACCATCAGCCGTATATTTAGTGATCGATATTCTGATTTTTTACACTGAATTGAGACCGAAAGAACACCATCCTGAAAATTGTAAGCCATATCCAGAGATGTTACTTTTCCATCTTTATATGCAAAGCCCTCGCCTCCATCACACTCATACTGACCGGTTCCGGCACTGTTTCTGCTGCCTCCGGCACACACAAACAGATCAATTTCTGTTAAAGGATCTCCAATATCAGCATGCCTGCTCAAAGGAACAAAGGAACCTTCCCGAAAAAATATCGGTGTACTTTCTCCTGAAAGCTTAACTTCAAGATCACTCATTCCTGCTATCCATTTTCCGGAACAGGGCTCATACCAGCAGCCCATGGGCATACTCACTACCTGCGTCTCTTTACCCTTCTCCATTTTTGGAGCCTGCATAACAGCACTCCCAACCATGAACTGGGAAGCCTGCTCAAAATATCCGTCAAACTCATAAAGCAGAGGTCGAATAATAGGATCTCCGGCTCTTTCCAGCTCAATAAACAGATTATAGAGATAGGGACGAAATGCGTATCGGGCACGAATATACTTACGTGTAGTGTTGAGAACCTTATCATCGAAAGCCCAGGGCTCCTGCCTTGCCGTACCGTCAGCACTATGATTGCGGAAGAATGGGAAAAGAAAACAGGTTTTATACCAGTCAACAAAATTCTCCGGTTCAGCATCACAACCAAAACCGCCAATATCAGAACCTGCAAAAGGTACGCCTGATAAAGAGAGACTCAATTCCATCTCTACAGCCATCCGAAGATGATGATAGTTTGAGTGATTATCGCCAGTCCAGACTGCTGCATGAGTATTGATCCCAATAAAACCGCTTCGGGACAAAATAAAAGGTCTTTTCTCCGGCTCTGCATCCAGCAATCCTCTTTCTACCGCTTTTGCCATCCCGTTTGCATACTGGTTATGAT
>JABMQR010000080.1 GCA_013202335.1 Bacteroidota bacterium | reverse complement strand
AGGTTTTCATCGAAGCAGCGGTTCCCGGCTTCCATGTGGAATATAGGGATCTTTAATCTTTTTGCTGCTATTGCTGATAAGGTTGAATTGGTATCGCCGAGAAGGAGGAGTGCATCAGGGGAAACTTCCTGCAGTAATGCATAGCTCTTTGCTATGATGTTCCCTATGGTCTCTCCCAGATCCTTACCTACTGCATCCAGAAAGTAATCCGGTTCACGCAGCCCTAAATCATCAAAGAAGATCTGGTTTAAGGTGTGATCCCAGTTCTGGCCGGTATGAGTCAGGGTATGATCAAAGTAGAGGTCTGCTTTCTTGATTACTTCAGATAGACGTATGATTTCCGGGCGGGTCCCGAGGATAGTCATGAGTCTGAGTTTCTTAATTGATGTTTGTGCCACGTTAGACCTCCAGGTAATAGGTATCCGGGTGTTCCGGATCGAAGCTTTCATTTGCCCACATGATAGTCACCATATCAGTTTCACCCAGGTTCTCTATGCTATGGGTGTAACCGGGCGGGATGTCAACCACTTCAAGTGTATCACCATTTACCTGATACTCAAGGATTTCTTGAGATCCTACTTTACGGAACCTGATAATACCTATTCCGCTTACCACCAGGAATTTTTCATTCTTAGTGTGGTGCCAGTGATTGCCTTTCACAATGCCGGATTTTGCTATGTTTACTGACACCTGCCCTCTTTCAGGAGTTTTAAGAAATTCAGTAAAGGAACCTCTCTGGTCTTCATGCATTTTCAAGGGATAACTGAATTGATTTTCAGGTAGATAGCTTAAGAAAGTACTATAGAGCTTCTTTGTAAAAGGGTCTTCCATATTATGAACTATTTGTGTTTCTCGGCTTTCTTTAAAAGCATAGAGTAACTCCACTATCTTCCCAAGCGTTAACGTATGGGTAGTAGGCACTTCGCAGTAAGTATTATTGAGGGTTTCATTTCCATTTAAAGCCCGAAGCAGTTCTTCAATAACATTATCAATGTAGACGAGATTCATGATCACATTCGGATCATTTACTGTAATAGGAATGTTATGAGCTATGTTATGACAGAATGTTGCAACCGCACTATTATAGTTTGGTCTGCACCATTTTCCAAATACATTAGGGAATCGATAAATTAATACTTTTGCTCCTGTTTCTTTTCCATAAGAAAGAAGCAAATCCTCACCTGCTTTCTTGCTTTTTCCATAGGGATTATCAAGGGCTGCCTGGATTGAAGATGAAATCATTACAGGACAGGTGTTGGAGTATTTTTTTAAAGAATCAAGTAGTTTTGACGTAAAACCAAAGTTGCCAGCCATAAATTCAGATTGCTCTTTCGGTCGGTTAACACCTGCAAGGTGAAATACAAATTCAGCATCGCGACAGTATATATCTAATAATTCCGGATCAGAATCAATGTCATATTCGTTAATTATTAGATTCTCTCTATTCTGCAGAGCCAGTACTAGATGAGTGCCAACAAACCCTTTTGCTCCTGTAACCAGAATATTCATCGATTACTCCAGGATTCAAGTTCTTTTTTCACATAGTCCAAAGTTAGTAATCTATCTTTTATTTGTTCGATAGAAAGCAATTGTGTATTGTGAGAGTTATATTCTTCTTCAGTTGATAATTCCTGCTCTCCTTCTATGAAATACTTATCATAGTTAAGATCACGCTTATCTGCAGAAACTCTGAAAAACCCTCCTAAATCCTGAGCAACTAAATGTTCTTCTTTTGTCAGAAGGGTTTCATATAACTTTTCTCCATGACGAGTTCCTATTATACGTATTTCATTTTTAGCATTGAATAATTCTTTTATAGCTTGGGCTAAATCACCAATCGTTGATGCGGGAGCTTTCTGAACCATGATATCCCCCGCATTTGCATTCTGGAATGCAAAAACAACCAATTCAACTGCTTCCTCCAGACTCATTAAGAATCTTGTCATATTCGGATTGGTAATGGTTAAGGGTTGTCCACTCTTAATCTGTTCTATAAACAATGGAATAACCGATCCCCTTGATGCCATGACATTCCCATAGCGGGTTCCGCAAATAAGGGTATCATCAGCATTAACAGTCTTTGATTTTGCCACAAAAACCTTCTCCATCATGGCTTTGGAGATTCCCATGGCATTAATGGGATAGGCAGCTTTATCGGTAGAGAGACAAACCACTTTCTTAACTCCACACTCTATTGCAGCTGTGAGTACATTATCTGTTCCAATAATATTTGTTTTTACTGCTTCCATAGGGAAAAATTCACAAGATGGTACTTGTTTTAATGCAGCTGCATGAAAGATGTAATCAACTCCATGTATGGCATTCTTTACACTGGCAATATCACGTACATTGCCAATATAGAACTTGAGTTTATCATTTTGATAGAGCTTACGCATATCATCTTGTTTTTTTTCGTCACGAGAAAATATGCGGATTTGTTTGATATCGGTTTTCAAGAACCGCTGAAGAACAGCATTGCCAAAGGAACCGGTTCCACCAACTATAAGAAGTGTTTTAGATTTGAACATTATAATCTCCCAAAAGATACTATGAGAGGGATCCTCCCAGAAGGTGATCTAAAAGATCACAATTTCACCAAACTTGTATTTTCTTGCATCCCGTGCCAGGCACTCAAGATTGATCAGCTTACCCACCACTATTCTTATTCCCTTACTCTTAAACAACTTACACACTCCCAAAATCCCAAAACTTGCACAAACTTGTAAAAAGTGCCTGGCACTGCCCTATGTCTTAATTCAACCAATTCTGTTGCTGCATCCATGCTTGCTATACTAGCATAAATCAGAACTTTATTCTATATATATAAAGTAATTAGTGCATATATT
>JABMQR010000008.1 GCA_013202335.1 Bacteroidota bacterium | reverse complement strand
TGATAAGCTTGAGGTTATAGCTGTTTGTAACAGGTCTGAAGCTAAAGCTGAAGATATCGCCAATGAACTGGGTCTGTCTGTACATTCGGTCTGGACAGATTGGCAGGAAATGATTAAAGAGGTGAAAGATTTAGATGCTGTTCTCATTGCTCTCCCCATACCACTGAATTATCCAGTCAGCAAAGCCTGCTGCGAAGCGGGTTTATCAGTTCTTTGTGAAAAACCTGCGGGCATGAATGTTGAAGAGGCTGTTGAAACAGGTACTTTTTCATCGAAATACGGTGTTACCTTTATGACTGCTGAAAATTTTCACTATCAACCGAAATTTAACAGGGCCGCTGAACTTGTTCAGCAGGGGATTATTGGAAAGCTCCATAGTATAAGCTGGAATGGGTTGAATTTTGTGGAAAATGATAATAGTTATAATCAAACATCGTGGAGGGGAGCGGATTTTACAATTCCGGGCGGCTATGTGCTGGATGGGGGAGTTCATGCAGTTCATGCTCTGCAAATGATATCAGGGCCGGTAAAATCTGTTTTTGCTCATGTTAAGTCTATAGATAAGAATCTTGGGTCAATAGATTCCGCCTTTACGCTCATCGAGCATGAGAATTCTGTTATTACTTCACTTAATATAGGCTGGAAATCTCTAAATGATAAGGGTTTTCTGAGGCTTTATGGTGATAACGGTACGCTGGTTGTGAAAGATGACAAGATTGTACAGTTAACCGTATCGGGTGAAACAATTGATCACCGTTTTGATAATGAAAATGATTTCTACCTTCAGTGGTCTGATTTTCTCGGTGCTCTTCAAAACAATCGATCTCCTAAACTCCCTAAACAGATGCCAATTGATGATGTGAAAATTATCATGGCTATTTTGGAATCAGGTGAAACGGGGGAAAGAGTTATTTTCTGACAGATTCAAAAGGAAGGATTCACCAATATTTAGACGGGAGTCAGTCTGAAAAGATAACCCAGGGAGTATAAGGATGAATAACTGGAAAGAGTTTTTTAGAGCTGAAGAAATGCATAAGAAGGAGTTATTTGAAGGTGATGTTATTCGACATATTTATACCGGGCAGAATATTCAGATAGTTGAATATTATTTCCCTCCCCATAAAACTTTTCCCGTTCACAGCCATAATAAAGAGGAGCAAATGGGATTTCTGGTGAAGGGGGAAATGGGTTTTAACGTGAATGGAGTCGTAAAAGATCTCTTCCCGGGTGATTGGTATCATGCTGCGATCGGTTTGGATCATAATGCCTGGACCTATGATGAACCTTCAGTTCTTGTGGATATTTTTTCTCCTCCCAGAGAAGATTTGCTATAAATCAAAGCACAGCTGCAATTTCTACAGTAACGAATAAAAAGAGCGTGTAGCATCATGCAGTAAAGTCAAAGATTTGATCATATAGATTCTGGTAGTTTTTTCCAAAACTACAAAATTGCCCAGTGCCAAGACATTTTCTTTGCACTGTCGGAAGAGCCTGTCCATGTCATGGATCCAGTTGAGAACCGAGACATGACTAACTCCATATCTCTTTGCAATTGCATACAATCCATCACCTTCGGGATCAAAATATTCGTTGATTGCCCGAATCTTCAAGTTAATGGCTATCGATTTTGCCATATACACCCCCCCCCTTATACCCAGGTATATTGTGTCACCTTTATGGGGTTCTGTTAACTAAAATCTGTCACCTTCCAGGGGTTCGGTTCCATGCTCCTTTAGTATCGCTTCAAGCTCTTCTTCATTTTCATTCCAGGTACGTAAATATTTTATATTCACAAGGTGACCTCCATTTTAGAATATATTTACTCATCTATATATAACACCATCACTATGTTTCTCTGGCAGTTCAACTGCTCCCAGTTTTTCTGCTTTATTATCATCTGCTGGAGTAGGGGTATAGATCACCTGGACATCAGCTGTTACCGTTCCCCCGATTCCATTCGTATCAACTAATACAAAATATCTGTTACTTTCGGGAATCAGAAATCTTAATGGAGATTTCCGAGCAACTCCTCCCCAGTAATCAATGCTCCTACCTAACTGGTATCGGTGGAAATTCTTTGTATCCACTAGTCTGATATATGCCGAGCCTGAAAGTTTTATTTCTACAACTACGCCTTTTGACACTTGTTTTAGATGATGCTTGTGATAGGTCATAGGAAAAATTTACCTCTCATTATCTATAAATTAAATGAAACATATAGATCGCGTTCATATTTTTTCTATGCATCATCAGAATCTTGTAGTGTCAATCCAGGATCAATTAACACTTTCTTTAATATTATCATCTAAACAATACTCATGTAGGCGTGAGGATATACCGCTTCACGATTCTGAAACGATATAATATCCGGTTTTTGAATAACACCGGCATCAATATTCACCGCTTGTCGAATGGTCTCATTTTTCTGCCAACTTTCATACCCCGCTAACACGGTCGGCAAATGGACAATGAGTGCAGCAGAGATTGCCCGGGAGGCGCTTTCCCATAAATAACTTGGGGTATGATCCACTGCGTAGTAATCTACCTGTCCAATTTTAAACAGAGGATTTTTAAATGATGTGGGTTTGGCAAAAAAGAATCCCATACCCTCATCGCAACTGATATCAATAATCAGGCAGCCTGGCTTGAGATAAGATAGTTCATCTTTTGTCACGAAAAGAATGGGATGATCTGGTTCTTGCAGGGTTCCATTCACGATAATTTCTGATTCGTTGAGCAGATCAATCAATGGTCTTCCAGACCCATCATGCTCCACAACCCAAATGCGTGCTTCACCTTCATTGCCTTCCCGAATACGGACATAGTGACAAGCTAGTACTTCCTCACGGACCTCGTGGTCGGGACGTTGTATGCAAATTGTGATATCTCTAAAGCCTCTTGCTTTCAGGGCGTATATTGCACCACGGCTGACCGCACCAAAACTAAAAATAACTACTTTACGCTGATTACCGTAGTGCCCGTCGATTCCTTTTAGTTGCAGGGCATGTAATACCGCACAATAGCCTGCCATTTCGTTGTTTTTATAAAAAGTATGGCGTCCCATCTGCCCACTTGGGCTCCAGACAAACATATCTTCAAAAGCGATAAGTGTCTGCTTGCGATCGATAGCAGCCTGAGTGTGCGATCTTTGCTGTACACAATGCGGATAGCCCCAAAGAATTCCGCCCTCGCATAATTCTTCCAGGTCTTTTAACACTGGTTTTGGAAGGATAACATTCCCAATCCCGGCCAGTAGTTCATGGCGTGTGGTAACACCACCGGACTGATCCGATATTTCTGAATCGGTAATACCAAAAGGTATTCCATAGCCCTCCTCAAATATCAACTGACGGCGAACTTGTTCGGGAAGGCGTATAAAATGTTCCGGATGGATTGGAAGACGTCTCTCATCTTCTTTTCTTGAAGTGCCAATGACACCGAATTTCAATTTATTCATAATTTTTCCTTCTTTTTACAAATTTTTTTTTGTGATTAAACCGAAGCATTATTAATAGTGTACGTCGTCAAATAGATTCGGACAACCCGCTTAAAATCCTTAGCGATAGATTTCTACTATACTCTCGAGTATAGACCAATACAATCCTGCACCTGCTGCTGTCGGTAATTTTGCAGCCTATCTTTCAATTTTTTCCCTCTATACCAATATATTTGACCCTTGAATAACACACCTCCCAAGATACAATTAATATAAGACATGTATGTAGTTTTGCTTTTTACGACAAATACTATTAGAAACTTAAATACGGACTATAAAAGAAAGTGACCAGTATAGTGACCACTATTCAAGGATATAGAGGGAATTTTAGGGAACTACTAGGAGTAATAACTGTATTTAAGCATATGAATTAGGGGTTTTAGGGAGTAGTAAGGAACAGTAGGCGCTAGTTTTTAAAGCTAATATTTCCCCTAGTTGCATACCTGTAGAAGCAGAAAGCAGATTAACTATTCGACCTCTTCTTTTATCTGCAAACTCATACAATAAATTCCTAAGAATTCTCATTCCTCTGAATATTTAATGCATATTTTGATAGTATTTTGTAAATACAAAATAAAGCATTAAATAAATTGACAAACGCACAAAAAGAATATAGCATAATTTGCATATGCACAAAAATATAAAATTAGATAAAATTGATCTGGAAATTGTAAGAGAATTGTACGATGGAAGAACCCCTTATAAAAATGTTGCAGAAAAAATCGGACTAACTACAAATACAGTCAGGAACAGGGTCAACAAAATGCTTGAGAACGGAGTGCTCCAAATTATCAGTCTAGTTGATCCAACCGCCGTAGACCGGCATGAGTCAGCTTTTATAGGATTCAAGATTCACCCGCACGATGTGAATAAAATTATGGAGCAAATTTCTTCATTAAAAGGAGTTGTTGGTGCTGCTACCGTTAGCGGCCGATTCGATATTATGGCTGTGGTCATGTTCAATGAAGAACACTCGTATTCTCGTTTTCTTGATGAAGAATTGAAAAAAGTTGATGGCCTTATAAGTATGGAGACCTTTTTTGCTGTCGGCGGCAAAACCTGGCAGCTTCGGTATGTGTTGTAAAAATAAAAATTAATCATCTTCTCTGAAATCACGTATTCACTTCGGTGCCAATATGTACAGAAGTAGTTGTATAAGTATTGATAAACAGAAAATTTTTACTGGAGGAAATAAATTGATGGAATATTTGGATGAGCAGGATCTTGATTATATAGCAATTGGAGCTGCAGTTCTCGGAGCCGGCGGCGGCGGAGATCCCTATGTTGGAAAGCTGATGGCAAAAGCAGCTATTAAAAAGCACGGAAAAGTGAAAATGATTTCTGTGGATGAGCTAAGGGATGACAGCTTAATTATCCCTTCAGCTATGATGGGTGCTCCTGCTGTTATGCTCGAAAAACTTCCCAATGGAGGAGAACCTGAAGCTGCTTTCAAGGCATTGGAAACTCATCTTGGAAAGAAAGCTGATGCAGTCTTATCTATAGAAGCAGGGGGAATTAACTCTTGTATTCCTATCTATACAGCAGCCTGTCTGGGGCTTCCCATAGTTGATGCAGACGCAATGGGCCGTGCTTTTCCTGAACTTCCAATGACAACCTTTGGAGTTGCAGGATTAGCAGCTACTCCAATGGTTGTTTGTGATGAAAAGGGTAATAAGTTGCTGATAGAGACAATTGATAATGCATGGAGCGAAACATTGGCAAGGACTGCGACTGTTGCCATGGGTCTGGCTTCAATGATTAGTATCTATTGTGTTTCGGGAAAAGAACTAAAAGCTTATGGAGTACGAGGAACAATATCGCTTGCGCGCGAAATTGGGAAAAGAATTCTCATGTCCTATATGGCAAAAACCAGCCCGATTGACGCTATATTAAAACTTACCGATGGTATTCAACTTTTCGAAGGTAAAATTAAGGATGTACAGCGAAGTTTAACTACAGGGTTTGTTTGCGGGAAAGTGTATTTTGATGGGATTGAAAACGATAAAGGATCCTCTTTTGAAATGGATTTTCAAAATGAGAATCTGGTTGGGTTTAAAAATGGCATCCCTGCCGCAATGACTCCTGATTTAATAACTGTGCTGGATAAAGAGACAGGAATGCCAATTACTACTGAAAATTTAAAATATGGGCAGAGAGTTATTATTATCGGAATGCCTTGCGATAAATTCTGGAGAACAGAAGCGGGGATTGCACAGGTAGGACCACGATACTTTAAATATGATCTTGATTATGTTCCCATTGAAATACTCAACCAAAAAGAGGAGCAGAATAATGTACTATAAGCTTGGAATTGATGTAGGCGGTACGAATACTGATGCTGTTATACTTAATGAACTTCATGCCGTTATAGCAAAGTGTAAAAAAGCTACTACCAATGATGTTTCGTCAGGGATTAAACAGGCTGTTGCACAGGTTTTGGTTGATTCTGGAATAGACCCGACTCATATAAAACATGCAATGTTAGGAACAACGCAGTCTACAAATGCAATTATTGAGAGAAAAGGTCTATTGAAAGTAGGGGTCATTCGACTTTCAGGTCCATCAGGACATGGGATTCCTCCTTTTATTGAGTGGCCTGAGGATATGCTTGAGACCATCAACTCTGCATATTTTGTTGTTAAGGGCGGTTATGAATATAATGGAGCACAAATATCTGCACCTGATAAGGCGGAAATTTATGGTGCTTTGATCAAACTGAAAGAGCACGGTATTGAATCACTGGCCATTTCATGTGCATTTGCTCCAGTTAATAATGAGCAGGAAAAGCTGGCTGAATCTATTGCAATCGAAATTTTCGGTGAAGATTTTCCGATAACAATGTCACATAGTATTGGAAGTATTGGTCTTATTGAAAGAGAAAATGCTGCTATTCTAAATGCTGCTATACGTGAACTTGCAAAAATTGCATATGGTTCATTCCAAAATGTACTGTTTGAACACGGTATTCATGCCGATCTATTTATTACACAGAATGATGGAACCCTGATGTCCATTGAATATGCAAAACTTTTCCCGGTTCTTACGATTGCATCTGGACCTACTAACTCGCTGCGCGGTGCTGCTTTTCTTTCAAAAAAGGATGAAGCCATCGTAATTGATGTCGGTGGAACAACAACCGATGTCGGAGTCCTGAGGAAAGGATTTCCCCGTGAGTCAACAGCGGCTACGGAAATTGGTGGAGTAAGAACCAATTTCAGGATGCCGGATCTTATTACGATCGGACTTGGAGGAGGGTCACTTGTTCAGGACCAGGGTGATGCTGTTATTATTGGTCCACAATCTGTTGGATATAAGATTCATACAGAAGCCCTCATTTTCGGAGGGGATACATTAACAACTACTGATATTGCTGTAGCTTGTGGGATGGCCTCACTTGGGGATCCATCTCTAACAAATAGCATAGTACCTTCTACTGCTAAAAAAACCATTGAAAAAATCAAACTAATTATTGAAGGCATCATTGATAAGATGAAAACCTCATCTAAGGATGTTTCAGTAATAGTTGTAGGTGGAGGAAGCATACTTATTCCCGACACTTTAAATGGAGCCAGCGAAGTAATTAAACCAGAACACTATGAGGTGGCAAATGCTATTGGAGCTGCTATAGCGCAGGTTTCCGGGAGTATTGATGGGGTTTACGACGTTACTTCGAAGGGGCGGGAAGCAGTTATAGAAGAAGTAAAAGCTGCTGCAGTTGATGAAGCAGTAAAAGCCGGTGCGGAGGAGGCGACTGTTGAAGTGGTTGAGCTTGAAGAAATTCCGCTCGCTTACCTTCCATCCAATGCGGTACGGTTTAGAGTTAAAGCTGTTGGAAATATACACATTAATTAAATGAGTATTTTGCTTAGCATAGCAAAAAAAAACAAAGGAGATGAGTAAAATGGTAGAGAAAAAAATTGCAGTACTAGAGGACTATGGGTCTACCCCTGTACCTGAGGGGCAGGGAAAAGGTTGGTTTGGTGTCGGTATCGTAATGTGGGGAGTTGCTGTTTGTCTTCCTGCATTTCTTATTGCGGGGCTCATAGCCGGTCCAGCAACACTTGGCACCGCTATTGGCGCTTTTCTCACAAGCAGCCTGATTTTGGGATTTATCGCTATCCTGACTGGAATTATCGGGGCTAAAACGCGTTTATCAACAGGATTAACGATTAGATTCACTTTTGGAAAATATGGCGCTTATATACTTCAAATGGTATTGTTTTTTGCATCATGGGGATGGTTTGGTGTACAGCTTGGATTTATGGCTGAAGGATTCGGAAACGGTGGATTAGCTCTGGTTTTTGGTACTGCTGTTCCTATATGGACAATTAAAGTTGTTGGTGGAATTCTGATGACTCTTACGGCTATGGTTGGTTTTAAAGCTATTGAGAAACTCACTTTTGTGGCAATTCCTCTTTTATTGATTTTGATTATTGCAACAATATCAAGCGTATATGGAAATGGTGTTACGATCGCGTCCGTAGCAAATACTACAGCAGAAGGTGCTATGCCATTCGGCGTCGCCGTTTCAGTGATAGTCGGCTCATTCATAGTAGGGGCGCTTATAGCACCAGATATAACGCGTTATGCAAAAAGTAAAAAAGCTGGTGGCTTTGGGATGGCCTTTGGGATGGTTATCGGTTTCCCTTTAGTGCTGATTCTTGGAGGTATTATGGTGAAAGGATCCGGAGGAGAATTTGATTTTTCACGCATCATGCTTTCAAATAATACAGGTTTTTGGTCATTTCTTGCGGTAGTTACTATTATCCTTGCGGCCTGGACCACTAATGATAACAATCTTTATTCGGGAGCTCTTTCAATTAATGCAATGTTTCCTAAGATCAACAAATGGGTAATAACTGTTATTTCCGGTGTTGTAGGTATTATTTTTGCACTTATCGGGATAAATACTTCTGGTGGATTTCAGACATTTCTTGGAATTCTTACTATAGTTATGCCCCCGGCTGCGGGTGTTCTTATTTTGGATTATTTTCTTTTCAAAAATGAAGAAAATAAGGGTTATAATCCAACGGAAATCTCTAATGTGCCGAATTTTCGGATTTTTCCCTGCATTGCATGGATATTCGGTTCCGGTTTTGGGTTTATTATTAAGTATACATCATTAACTTTTACAACAGTAACTGCTCTTGATACTATGCTAATTGGCGCGGTATTCTACTTTGTAATTATGATTGCGACTAAGAATAAAATAACTATAAAACAAGACGCATAATCTTTACTGTTGATTAAGATGTAGGGACTGTCTCAAATGAGGCAGTCCTTATTTCATTTTGGGCAGTGGTGCAGATGGATAAATACGAAATGGGATAAAAAGTTAATGAAATTGAGAAAATATTTCTTTAAAACAAGATATGGATTTTTGATTATGTATTTATCTGGCAGTTTTTTCAAAACTGCAAAATTGCCAATTGCAAAGTATATAAAAAAAGACCGGATGAACCGGTCTTTTTTTATATAATCGGGCTGGGCAGATTTGAACTGCCGACCCCGTGTCCCCCAGACACAGCATATCACTATATACAGGATTGTCTATGTTTGCATATATTTGTTTAATTCCTTATTATATAATAGTTTAGAATGGGTAGTTTATGCAAGTGTTTGCCTGTGTTTGCTACGTTTTGTTGTTCAAACTGTGTCCTTTTTAGTGTCTACATCCAATTTGATTAACGACAATTATTATCTTTAAGATACCAAGTCATTTGCTGCAAAATTATTTAGATATGGTATAGTGATATTACAGTATTCGAATATCCTTATAGGAATAATGGAGGTGTATTATTCGCCCTGAATTAGAATCCCAACTTTTGGAAATCCAGAATGAATATCAGCAATTGCCGGCCGAAAAACGTATTCCCTTTCTCGAAATCACCATCAGGAAATGGCAGCAGCAATTGATGGAAAACCGCAGGAAGTTTCGTACTTTACTTAAGGATGGGGAGCTGGATGCTGATCCTGAAAATATGCAGAATGATCTCGATGAAGATGAATTAGCAATTTCCAGGCTTCAGTTATGGCTTGATATTGATCAATCGGGAATTGAGAATAGCGATATGTCTTCTGTGTCAGATACTGATTCAGAGAGTAACTCTGAAAGTGTGTCTGAACCTCAGGAGAGAGATCGTGATTATATGAATGTTGATCAGTTAAGTGATTATCTTGGAATATCTGCAAGTGCGATTTATACTATGAGTTCCAAAGGTACAATTCCCCGGACAAAATTGGGGAATCGAGTGATCTTTAATAAGGATGAAATTGATAAATGGTTAAGGGAGAGGAATGAATAGTAATAGCATCTCATCTAAGTAAAAGGCTGTCTTGAAAATGGTGGGGTGATTGGATAATGTTCAAAGTAATAAGGAGAAAATTACTGGCAAAATTTCACTGTTATGACTCGACTTAAGTTAGATATAGGGCACTTTATTATGATTGATGAAATATAATTTTATATTTGATAAAAGAGGGCAAAATGGAAAATAAGGATCCTATTATAATGGCGGATTTATCCACCTCAACCAATAGCATTCCCCAGAAATCTTCTAATAGTATTCTTCTTGGTAATGAAAAGGCAGAATATCCAACTGTAGATGCAAATCCACAATTGTTTTTCTGGATGAAAGCAAAAGATGAATATAAAAAAGCAAAATCAGAAGGACGGAAACTTTCGCCTGATGAGGCAATATTTATTACTAATTCTTTAGGGGCAAGTTTAAGCTTTTTATTTGGACGTAGTTATACGGGAAGTGACAATGGTTATACTCCTTCCCTAGCCAAATTGGTAGAAGCAAATTTATCTGACAAGGACTTTAATTTAGAGAGAAATGATCCAGAACTATACGCAAACTTCAATGATCTCAATGGATTTTATAATGATTGTACTAAACATCACGACAGAACAAAGATAAAGAAAATTGAAGATCTGAATGACGATAAAGTAGAACAGTTTCTTGAAACAACAAGGTGTATATGGATTTGGTTTCTACTTAAGAAATTAAATCTAGAATCACCCACCGATAATATTGCCTTTAGCGAATTTAAGAATAAATTTTGTGAACTCAATCCAAAAGTTAAATATTCTTTCTTCATCAACTCCAAAAATGAGTGGAAATGATAACATCTGTAGTATTATCTACTTTAAAATATATCTTTATCTCGGAATTCCACAGTAAAACGCCAGCGTAAAATTAGAGTGAACTTATATATAACTGTGGTGAGTTGTGATGGAATAGAAACCTTTTCTGATTAAAGATTTACCATCGCTTCCCTGATATCCGCCCCGGATATATGAGTATAGATCATGGTTGTCGAAATATCTGAATGTCCAGCAACTTCCTGTACCAGCCTGATGTCTTTTGTCCTTTCGTATAGTCTGGTCAATGCAGTATGTCTGAGGCTATGGAAGGTTATAATCTTCTCAATACCAGCTTTAACAGCAGTCTGACGCATCTTCCTGCGGATATAAGCGTTCCTTTACCGGTTTACCCATAGTTGTTGTAAATACATAGCCAGAGCGATCTTGGGAGTGTTTTTCTGCATAGTTCAGTAGCTCCTCATAGAAGGATGGAGACATAAATAAGATCCATCATTTTACTTAATTCCGGCAGGCCTGAACAACGTGCAGACGAATACCATCCAATTTGCTTGCCATTTCTTATAATATCCTGAAGATGATTGTTGTTCAGACGGTAATTTGCGGTGTACCACCTCGCTTCTTGACCTGTACGCATTGGTAGCTTCAGTGTAAATCTGCCCAGATAAGGTTTAAAGAGATCACAGAACCAGGCTGCATCACAAAGGTTGCTCTTTTTAAGTATCTCAATATCAAAGGCCTTCTTTGAGGGTCGGATTCCACTAAGGGGATCAATTGATCTTAGGCCATCATTGTAGGATAGGAGATTATTGTCAATGAAGGTTGCAGGTTCTAATTGTTCATAATCATGAGATGGTGTAATTGATTCATTTATTTCTGGAAAAGTTGAGAACTTATATTGTTTTGTACTTGGGGAGGGAATATCTATATTTAATGATATAGAGGGATATTCTCTACTTTGAAAATATATGTCCCTTGTTCCTCCCTTTTGGTTCTTTGTAAAATAAGATAAGATGGATGTGTTATTTTCCTGAATCCTGTCTGCCATATTCGTTCCTCCGTGAATGTTTATCTTCTATGTCAGCCATTTGCTTAATAACAGAAGATTTAAAATTACATAGAGGAATTACTTCCAGGACAGTCTGAACTTTAACTAGGTTTGACTGAATCATCTGTACTGGAATTCATAAGATTTGAAATCCCCTCTTTCAACTTAACTTGAAGGGAGGCACAGTTAATGGTAATTGTTTTCTCGATAAACATTGCAAGCTTTATTTTTGAGAGTTCACCTGCATCCCTTTCTTATTCAGTTTATTATAAACTGAGTTGATAGAAAGATTTGCTTCCTCCACCCGATGACTTTTGTTGCTGATAATTGACTATGGGCATCGATTAATCACCCTTTCTCTTTCCAGGGATGTAGGACATAATCTCTATTGAATCCCACTTTCTTCATTGATTCTTTTTAATTACTGTACTGGTGGTGTGGTTCATTGTGACAATCTATCTTTTTAATCAAAGCCTGTAGCGTGAGGCTAAGTATGCAGCTTCCCTGGACTTCTCAGTTTCATGATATATTTTGAAGGTCTCTTCATACGGGACATCAATCAGGGTTCGTGGATCATGTAATAACCCTCGGATGGAATCATATACCGTATCTCCCTCTGGCAGTCCAGGAGATGGGTTTTTAAGTATTGCCCTATTCCTTTCAGTGCGCATATGGAGGACAATTACTTCATCAATTTCAGGGTGATGCTTCTTGATCTCATGGGCCCTCAGGATATGTCTTGTAGCTTGGTAGATTGGCTCATAGAAGAGAGAATCCAGGCTATTGAGTTTTGAAATATTGAAGGGGCAATTCTTATCCTCAAGGAAGGGTAGGTAGGTTTTAAGTCTATCTGAGGAATCAGATCTGTACCGGATGTTTGCTTTCGGATAGCTTTCTGTATATTTCCACTCCCCAAGTATCATCCTTTTCTTTTGAGTAGGGGACTGGGTAAGAATAGCAAAGTCAATAGATGTGTTTCCAAGTCCTCTATGACGGATCGTTCCAAGCTTTGGTTCTTCATGAAGATAATTCACAGGGCCTATCCACTCAAAGGCGATATATTGGCCATTGGACTCTATGGGGAGAATCTTCTGGATATCAGGAAAGATAGGTTCCAGAAAACTGTGTAGCATCTCTGGATTATGGATAAATGGGAACATTGAGTTGATACACATGACCTGACTGGAACAGAGATGGTTTGTAGGTCCAACATTTTGAGCAGCCATATGCCAGCTGATTCTGTTCCGTCTAAAATAGTCTATTGCCTCATCTCGGATGCTTTCCTGCAGGTTCTCATCGGCGTGGGTAACTGGAAGAGCCCATTGGTAAAGCTTATTCCGGTATAGTCCTGATTTTCTGGCAGGTCTGGATAGATATTTAGTGCTTAGTTTCCACTCTGCTTGTCTGTTCTTTTCAGATGCAAGGTAGTTCATAATTAATCCTCCTTTGGTAGCATGAGTGTGATCACAGGTTCTCCTGAATCACCAGGTCCAATAAGTGCTTTGATTGGAAGAAAGCCAGCTTCTTCGTTAGGAGTCATCTGAAACAGGCAATAATAGATTAAGAAATCAGATGAGTTCTTTCTGGCAAAATGAGCGAACATGAAGAGAGCATCCCAGAGTCTGCCATCTATTGACTGTCCCTGATTTTCTAATTCTTCAGAAGGTGTAATATTGTCATTCCAAAGAGCTGATGTTACAGCTGTAGGGAATTTTATTCCAGCTTCCTTTGCCATCTTAGTTACATCAATAAGTACACCATCCTCAATAGCCTGTGCCCTGGTATAGGAATAGACCATGTTAAACGCTGATTCCTCCATGATTTCTCCTTGTGAAATTGAATCTGTATTTTAAGTAGTGAGATGGCAGTAGATGGTGCAGCTTTAATATGCCAGGCTGTGACTAGAAATGGCTCAGTACTCAGGTAAAACAATACAGGAAGATAAGAGTAATAGTGCAATCATTACATTAAAAGAAATTAAAAGCCAAAGGTGGGATTCGAACCCACGGCCTACGCTTTACGAGAGCGGACCTTGGTTTTATCTCTATTAGTCCTGATTAGTCTAACTTAGTCTGGAGTAACAAGTTGAATCTGGTGTTGCATGGGCCTTCTTATCTCTATTATGAGTAGAGCTAATTCAAAATTTGTTTAGTTAGTGCCTGACAGGAAACCCGATTATTACATCAAAATCAACAAAAATATG